>JAAZCL010000286.1 GCA_012513315.1 Bacteroidales bacterium
CGATGAGTGGAAGGATATTCCGATGTTGGCTCGTACGCACGGGCAACCAGCTTCTCCCACACGTTTGGGAAAAGAGCTGAAGGTTTTTACATACAGATTATCTAATCAGCTTGAGGTGCTAAAGAATATTCCTGCTAAAGCAAAATTTGGTGGTGCTACTGGCAATTTTAATGCTCATAAGGTTGCTTATCAGGATGTTGACTGGAAATTGTTTGGTAATAACTTCCTTTTTAATAGCCTTAATTTGGTGCGTGAGGAATATACTACTCAGATTTCGAATTACGATGCTTTTGCTGCTTCTTTTGATGCAATGAAGCGTATAAATAATATTCTTATTGATTTCTGCAGGGATGTATGGCAATATATATCGATGGAGTATTTTAAACAGAAGATTAAAGAGGGTGAGGTTGGTTCATCTGCAATGCCTCATAAGGTGAATCCTATCGACTTTGAGAATGCCGAGGGTAATTTGGGTATTGCTAATGCTTTATTGGAACATCTGGCTTCTAAGCTACCTATATCGAGGTTGCAGAGAGATTTAACTGACTCTACTGTTATTAGAAATATTGGGGTTCCTGTGGCTCATGCATTAATTGCAATAAAAAGCGCAACAAAAGGGATGCATAAATTGTTATTAAACGTAGAAGCGATTGATAAGGATTTGGAGAATAACTGGGCAGTGGTTGCTGAGGGTATACAAACAGTTTTGAGACGCGAAGGTTATCCAAAACCATATGAAGCACTAAAGGATCTGACACGCACAAATAAGCATATTACTAGTGATAGTATTGCAGAATTTATTGATAGTTTGGATGTGAGCGATTTGGTGAAAGAGGAGCTTAAAGCAATAACTCCGCAGTCATATACTGGGATATAAATTTATAACATTAATGGACAATAATTTTTAAGAGATAATTGAAAGCCGGTGATTATATTCTTGATGACTGGCATGTGTTTTAGCTAAGTAGAAAAACCGTGAGGTTTGATTATAAAACAAAAAAGTAAATGCAACAATGACAACAAACAACGAAGAATCGCGCCCGAAGAAAAGTTTTTACAGCGCGGGAAATGAGAGACACTCTTCCAAAACACAAAGAGATGATTATAATTCTGACAGATCAGAGAGATCAGATAGGTCTGATAGACCATCTAGACCGTATAACTCTGACAGACCATATAACTCTGACAGGCCATATAACTCTGACAGGCCATATAACTCTGACAGGCCAGCTAGACCCTATAATTCAGATAGGTCTGATAGGTCTTATAATTCTGACAGACCATCTAGATCACACAACTCTGACAGATCTTATAACTCTGACAGGTCGTATAACCCTAGACCACGTAGAGAATCATCGGGAGGTGGTAGTGATGATGGTGGTGGAGCAAGAAAAAGACGTCCAAGAGTTGGCGAGCGTGTACAAGCGCAACCACGTGGCCATGGTGGAGGTTATGGCGGCAACAGGAGCTGGGGTGGTAATCAGGACTCTGGTTATAGTTCATCTACTCAGGGTGGAAAAACTCTTAGAAAGAAAAAACCGTTTAAACAGATTAAATATAAAGAAAACGCCGATCCGAACGCTCCAATTCGCTTAAATAAATATATTTCCAATGCGGGTATTTGCTCACGTAGAGAGGCAGATGAATTTATTCTTGCGGGGGTTGTAAAAGTAAATGGTGAGGTAATTAAAGAGCTGGGTACAAAAATTACTCGTGCCGATGAGGTAATGTTTCACAATCAACCGGTGCAGCTTGAGAGTAAAGTGTATGTTCTTTTAAATAAGCCTAAAGGGTTTGTTACTACTACAGATGATCCGGAAAACAGAAAGACTGTGATGGAGCTTGTGAAAAGGGCTGCATCCGAAAGAATTTATCCGGTTGGACGTCTTGATAGAGCTACTACTGGTGTTTTATTGCTTACCAATGATGGTGATTTGGCATCTAAATTAACACATCCTAAATACGAGAAGAGAAAGATTTATCAGGTATGGCTTGATAAACCTGTTTCGATGGAACATATGCAGGCTATTGCTGACGGTATTGAGCTGGAAGATGGTGAAATTCACGCTGATGCAATTAGTTATGTTACTGAGGAAGATTTAACTCAAGTGGGTATTGAGATTCACTCGGGCAGGAATAGAATTGTAAGACGTGTTTTTGAAAGTCTTGGTTATAGGGTAATGAAGCTTGATAGAGTATATTTTGCCGGTCTTACAAAGAAAAAACTTTCTCGTGGTAAATGGCGCTATTTATCGGAACAAGAAGTGAATATGCTTCGCATGGGTGCATTTGATTAACTAATAAAATAGAATATTATACAACCAAATCTCTTGAGTGGGATAACGGTGTTGGATTATGAAACAGATTAAGAGATTTAAAATTTCGGAGGCTTTACAGCTTAATAATTTTGGAGAAGAGATAAATGTAAAAGGATGGGTGCGCACCCGCAGAGGTAATAAGAATGTTGGTTTTGTTGCTTTAAACGACGGTTCTACTATTCATAACATACAGATTGTTATTGATATAGCACAGTTTGGTGAAGAGTTTCTTAAACCAATTACTACCGGTGCTTGTATTAGTGTGAATGGTAAGCTTGTAGAATCGCAAGGTAAAGGGCAAACCGTTGAAATACAAGCTACAGAGGTTGAGATATATGGGGAAGCAGATCCTACAACATATCCTTTGCAGAAAAAGGGACACACTTTGGAGTTTTTAAGAGAGATAGCACACCTTCGTCCTCGTACAAATACATTTGGTGCAATATTTAGAATGCGTCATCATATGTCATATGCTATTCATAAGTATTTTAACGACAGAGGGTTCTTCTATTTTCATACTCCCATTATAACTGCCTCGGATGCTGAGGGTGCAGGATCGATGTTTGAGGTAACGGCTCTTGATTTAAGTAATCCTCCTAAAACTAAGGAGGGGAAAATAGATTTTACGGAAGATTTCTTTGGCAAGCAAACTAACCTTACCGTATCTGGACAACTTGAAGGTGAGCTGGGTGCAATGGCACTGGGTGCTATTTATACTTTTGGTCCTACATTCAGGGCCGAGAATTCTAATACTCCGCGCCACCTTGCTGAGTTTTGGATGATTGAGCCTGAGGTTGCATTTAATGATAATGATGACAACATGGATTTGGCTGAGGATTTTCTGAAATATCTTATTAAATATGCTCTTGAGCATTGCATAGATGATATTGAGTTTTTAGCTAAGATGTATGATAAGGAGCTGGTTGAACGCTTGCAATTTATAGTGGATAACGAGTTTGTGAGACTTACATATACCGAGGGTGTGAAAATTCTTGAGGAATCGGGGCATAAGTTTGAGTTTCCTGTTTATTGGGGAGCCGACCTACAGTCGGAGCACGAAAGGTATCTTGTTGAGAAGCATTTTAAACGTCCGGTAATTTTGACCGACTATCCGAAGGAGATTAAGTCGTTTTATATGAAACACAACGAGGATGGAAAAACGGTGCGTGCTATGGATGTGCTTTTCCCGAAGATTGGGGAAATTATTGGTGGATCGGAGCGTGAGTCGGATTATGATAAGTTGATGAATCATGTGAAGGCTATTGAAATGAATGTCGATCCGATTTGGTGGTATCTTGAAACTCGTAAGTTTGGTACTGCGCCACACGCGGGGTTTGGACTTGGATTTGAGCGTTTGATGTTGTTTGTTACGGGAATGACAAATATACGTGATGTTATTCCGTTTCCAAGAACTCCAAATCATGCTGAATTTTAAAATTACTTGTGAAAAGCAAGTATCTTGAATTATTATTAGGTTATAAATATATTAAATGAATAAAATACGAAACTTTTGTATCATAGCTCATATAGATCATGGAAAGAGCACCTTGGCTGATAGACTTCTGGAGTTTACAAAGACTGTGGATGGAAAAGATTTGCAGTCGCAGGTGCTAGACAGTATGGATTTGGAGCGTGAACGTGGGATTACCATTAAGAGTCACGCAATTCAGATGGACTATGAATATAAGGGGGAGAAATATATACTGAATCTTATTGATACTCCGGGACACGTGGATTTCTCGTATGAGGTGTCGCGCTCTATTGCTGCTTGTGAGGGTGCATTACTGATTGTTGATGCTGCTCAAGGAATTCAGGCACAGACTATATCTAACGTGTATATGGCTATTGAGCACGACCTGGAGATTATTCCGGTGATTAATAAAATAGACCTAGATAGCGCTATGCCTGATGAGGTAGAAGACCAAATTATTGATCTTCTTGGTACTCCTAGAGAGGAAATTATACGTGCCAGTGGTAAAACAGGTGTTGGCATTGAAGAGATTTTAGGTGCCATTATAGAACGAGTTCCTGCGCCTTCGGGTGACCCGGAAGCACCTTTGCAAGCTTTAATTTTTGATTCGGTGTTTAATTCGTTTCGTGGTATTATTGCTTATTTTAAAATAAAAAACGGGTCTATTAAAAAAGGTGATTCTGTTAAATTTATAAATACCGGGAAGGAGTATGACGCTGATGAGGTGGGCATACTTAGATTGGGTATGGAGCCAAGGACAGAGGTTTTATGTGGGGATGTAGGTTATATCATTTCTGGTATTAAAACTTCTAAAGAGGTGAAGGTGGGTGATACAATAACACATCTTAAACGTCCTGCTGCTAAGGCTATTGATGGGTTTGAAGAAGTTAAACCCATGGTTTTTGCCGGCGTCTATCCTATAGATAGTGAAGATTTTGAAGATCTTAGGTCTTCTTTAGAAAAACTGCAGCTTAATGATGCATCGCTAACGTTTCAACCTGAATCTTCGGTTGCGCTTGGTTTTGGATTTAGATGCGGTTTCTTGGGATTACTGCATATGGAAATTGTGCAGGAACGACTTGAGCGGGAGTTTAATATGGATGTTATTACTACTGTTCCTAACGTATCTTATAAAGTTTATGATAAAAAGGGAAACATGAAGGAGGTGCATAACCCCGGTGGTTTACCTGATGTTACCTTAATAGATCGTATTGAGGAACCGTATATTCGTGCATCTGTGATTACATTTACTGATTATATTGGACCAATTATGACTCTTTGCTTGGGCAAACGTGGTGAGTTGATTAAACAGAATTATATTTCCGGAAACAGAATTGAAATCATTTATGATATTCCTCTTGGTGAGATTGTAATTGATTTCTACGATAAGCTAAAAAGTATATCTAAGGGTTATGCATCTTTTGATTATCAGATTCATGATTTCAGACCTTCGAAATTGGTTCGCCTGGATATTTTATTAAATGGTGAGCCAGTTGATGCTTTGTCTACGCTCACTCATATTGATAATGCACAGGCCTTTGGTAGAAGGATGTGCGAGAAGCTAAAAGAGCTAATTCCGCGTCAGCAATTTGATATTGCTATTCAGGCAGCTATTGGTGCTAAAATTGTTGCTCGTGAAACTATAAAGGCTGTTAGAAAGGATGTTACAGCAAAATGTTATGGTGGTGATATATCTCGTAAACGCAAACTTCTTGAAAAGCAAAAAGAAGGTAAGAAGCGTATGAAACAAGTGGGTAATGTTGAGGTACCACAAACGGCTTTCTTGGCTGTACTTAAACTAGATTAAACGTTTGGATATACTTGGATACTGAAACAAAGATTATAAAATTATTAAATATGAAATTGAAACTTTTTTTATTAACGATACTGTCAATTGGATGTTTTTCTTTTGCTCAGGCTCAGTTTGTGAACGAAACACCAATAGGTGAAATTGATGCAGACTATATTAGA
>JAAZCL010000028.1 GCA_012513315.1 Bacteroidales bacterium
ACCTTCCTGTCCAATCTGTATAAAGAGCAAAAGGAGAACATTAAGACATTAATAACATTTTCCAGCGGTAGCATACAATTCAGAGGTTATAGCGATGAAAATGATTTTGTAAACAAATACCCTTTCCTGCCTTATCAGTTTGACCTCTTTCAGCAATGCCTAAAAACCCTTTCAAGATATAATGTATTTCAAGGACAGCACCAATCGGTAGGAGAGAGATCCATGCTTGGTGTATTTCAGTTTGTACTTAAGCAAATGAGGAATGACAATCCTTATGACTTGGTTAGTTTCGATCGCCTTTATGATGGCATAGCAGGTACTATCCGCTCAGAAGCAAGAAACACAATAATACTGGCTGAAAACAATCTTGATGAGGATCCTATTAGGGTGCTAAAGGTACTTTTCATGATTAAGTACTACGAGGGTTTTAAAGGAACATTTCACAATATCAGTATTTTGCTTCTAAGTAATCTCAAAACAAACCTCACAACACACAATAAAGCAATAGAAGAGTCGCTTAATCTACTTGAACAGCAAAACTACATACAGGTAAACGGCGATGAATATGAATTCCTAACAGATGACGAAAAAGAGGTTGAAGTAGAGATTAAAAAAGTAAATATTGATGAAAACAGCATCTCCGATTATATAAACAAGGTTGTATTCGATGGAATATTAAAGGATAATAAGGTTAGGTTTGCTGATAATAAGCAGGACTTTGAATTCACACGTCGGGTAGATGGTATTATGTTTCAGAAAGAGAAAGAGTTGAAAATTGAAATTATAACAACCAATTTCTCGGAATATGAGCATATTTCACACTATCAGGGAAACTCTATGGCAGACAATACGCTGATGTATGTAGTACTTCCACCTGAGAAGAGACTAATTCATGAAGTAAGGCTCTACTTGCAGACCGACAGATATATTCGTCAGTCGAGCACCGGGACAATGAAAGATTCTAAATCAAGAATCCTCTATGAAAAAGGAAAGCAAAATGCACAACGTAACACACAGCTGACAAATACCCTTAATCATCTTATTGGACAATCTACCATCTATATGGGTGGCAGTGAAAACAGAAGATCTGCAAGCAGCGATGGACGCTCACGTATTATAGAATCTGCACAAGATCTTATACAAATAGCGTATCCGAAACTAAAGCTTCTTGGTAGCACTACCTTAGACGAAGCACAGCTTAATCTTATTATGAGTGGTAACAGTCCGGAATTGTTCCCAGACGATGCAATATCCCCTCCTGAACAGGAAGTGATTAATTACTTGGAGCGACGTAAAGACTCCTATGACAGAACCACACTCAGAGATATTAGGGATAACTTCTCTCGCAAGCCCTACGGGTGGTCCACTATGTCAACTTGGTGCATTACAGCTCACCTGTTCAAGCGAGATAAGATAGAAGCCACCCTATCATCAAACTCTTTGGATGATAAAGGAATGCATAATGTTCTAAACAATAACCGTGAGTGGGACAGGACTCTAATAACTCCTCAAATTCAGTTTAATCCCAGA
>JAAZCL010000287.1 GCA_012513315.1 Bacteroidales bacterium
ATAAAAGTAGTAACTAAATCTTCCTTACTGGTAGCCTCAGCACTCTCCCATTGTTTAAGCTCTACTATAACAAAATTAGCATTGTCTTTATCATCATGTCCAGTCACGATGAAATCAATACGCATACTTGTCGATGGAATATTATACTCAAGTAAAACCCCACAGTCACTAGGGATGTTAGCTTTTCTTAAAGCTGTCTCCATAAACCGAAGAGAATTGTTCCAGCTTCTTTTCTCACTAGCATTGACTTTTCGGCCAAATTTCTCTTGAAATCCTTTTTCAATGTCAGAAACTATGGCATTATTATCTACAGCATTCCTAAAGCCATGAACATCATTTTTATATATAATCATTTGTTCACCTCAACTCAGTATATTTTTTACTAGAACCGTAGGATTTTTCTTTATTATACTTTTCTTCGTTTTTCTGCAACTTCTTTTTAATTATATCAGTAATATTGATCTCTAATTTTTCGGTAAGCAAAACCGAATAAATCAAAATATCTGCTAATTCTTCTTTCATCTCCTCTAACTTGTCTTTTTTCTCAAGATCCGAGCCAGACCATTGGAAAATCTCCAACAATTCGGATGCTTCTAAACTAATTGAAATAGCTAAATCTTTTGGATTATGAAACTGCTCCCAGTTTCTCTCGTTTCTAAATGCTATTATTTTTTTTATTAAATCTTCCTCCATATACCCTCCAATAAATACGCCTCAATATTCTAACTATTCTTATTATAACTTATTTTTCGATAATGTGAATAATTTTAAACGATAACTGTATAATATTATAAGCTATCATAGCGTATAGTCTAGTTGAAATAGATGTAGTTGGTTCTTAGAGAAGGAAAATTTATTAAAACTAAGTTGTATTTTTAAATTCTACCCCTAGAGTTGATGAAATAGAAGTTAGTTAAGCAAACAGGAGAATGGAAGTTAGTATTGCAATAGGATAAAATGGACTTGAAGAAGATGCCTCTGGAGAGGAGCACATGATGAATAAGAATAAGCATCTATCTTCAAACGACAGGAGTATCATTCAGCAAGGACTTACCGAGGGAAACTCATTCAAGTGGATTGCAAGAGAGACAGCCAAGGATCCTTCAACAATTTCAAAGGAAGTACGAAGCCGTCTGCAATTTAATAAAACAGGCTGCTACGGGAGAACATTCAACGACTGCTTATATCGTCAGACTTGTGACGAACAATATCTATGCGATAGTGTTAGTTGCTATCGTCACTGTAAGTTCTGTAAAGCTCACCCTTGTTCAAAAACATGCTTAAAATATAAGCAAGAGATTTGCAGAGATTTACTAAAGCCACCGTACGTCTGTAACGGCTGTGAATCAAGGAGTAAATGCACTTTAGAGAAACGTTACTATATCGCTTCAGAAGCTCAAAAAGAGTACGAAAAAGTTCGTTCTGAAGCTCGTCAAGGCATACAGATCACGGAACTAGAAGCGCTGAGATTGGACAGTATTATCAGTCCTCTTATCAAGAAAGGGCAATCCCTACATCACATCTGCGTTAACCACGCGGAGGAGATTATGTTTCATAAACGAACGCTATATAATTACGTTGATCAGGGAATCTTTTCCGCAAGGAATATTGATATGCCACGGGTCGTACGGATGGGAAAAAGAAAACCGAAAAAAGATCCTTATAAGGTTGACCGCAAATGCCGTGAAGGAAGAACCTATGTTGACTATCAACGTTTTATGTCAGAAAATCCTGTGTTACCTACAGTCGAAATGGATTCAGTGGAGGGCAAAAAAGGAGGAAAGGTTCTCCTTACTCTACACTTTGTAGTTCCCCAACTGATGATAGCCTTCCTACGCGATGCTAACACATCGCAGTCAGTCATTGATATCTTTAATGACCTATATCAAGCTCTACAGCCTGAGGCGTTTAAACAGCTATTCCAAGTCATTTTAGGTGATAATGGCACAGAGTTTTCAAACCCTAGAGCCATTGAAACTGATTTAGATGGTAATCCACGCGCCAGCGTGTTTTATTGCGATCCATCAGCGCCATATCAAAAAGGAGCAATAGAAAATAACCACAGTATCCTTCGTCGTATCATTCCCAAAGGCAAATCCTTAGATGGATTTACACAACAAGACATTGCGAAGTGTATGAATCACGTGAATTCCTATACTCGCAAAAACTTAGGAGACAAAACGCCCTATGAGGTTTTTAGCACTTTGTATGGAGAGGACCTATTAAAAAAGATGAATATAGAACTGATCCAACCCGA
>JAAZCL010000288.1 GCA_012513315.1 Bacteroidales bacterium
AGTACCTCACCAACCTTAAAAAACCCCCTTTGGAAATCGTACCATGGCGAACCATAAATTGGGTTTACTGCCTGAAAGCACTGTTCATCTGTTTTGTAGAAGCTGTCCACCGTATAATTATCCTCAGTTGGTCTATCTAGAAAATCTTCACAAGCTATCATCAATAGAAGTACTGAGATTATAGTAAAGCTTTTAGTAATTATATTATATTTTTTCATATTCTCAATGTATTTGAAGATTGATTAAAATGATAGATTCAAGCCAAATGAATATACTTGCGGAGATGGATAACGTCCGTTATCAAGTCCGAATACATACTGACTTGTTGGACTTGCACCTATCTCAGGATCATACCCACTGTAATTGGTGAAAGTGTGTAGATTCTGAATATTTGCATAAATTCGTATATTTTCTAAATTCCATTTCCTTACCAAAGTCGATGGTAATGTATATCCAAACGTGATATTTCTAATTCTCAAGTATGAACCATCTTCTACATAACGATCACTAATTCGATCATTGTCATTTGGGTCATTTGTAATCGGTCTTGGTATATCTGTATTAGGATTGGAAACAATTATATTAGTAATATCATCCATCCATTCATAAACAGTTACTCCATTTACTTCCGCCGGATAGTTTTTGGCTGCGTCTATTGGAGTTAAATTAGCTCGGTTAGTAACCAACTGCAGTTGATTATCCCATGCACTCTTCATACTAGAGAAGTTAATGGCCGAATAATTAAACAATTTATTCCCATAGCTGCCATTTAAGAAAACCGACAAGTCAAAGTTTTTATATGAAAATGAGTTTGTAATACCGAAGGTGAATTTTGGTAGTGGTGATCCGATATTAGTTCTGTCATATGTATCAATTACACCATCGGGTACACCGTCAGGACCACTTATATCTTCAAATTTCAGGTCTCCCACCCAAGTTGTATTATATCGATTAAATACACCATTAGACGGATATTTCTCAGGCTTTGGAGAGTTTTGCAAATCTTCCAGATCCTTATAAACCCCAGCAACCTTATATCCATAAAAATTGTATAAAGGTTCACCAACGTTACTTATAGAAACAACATCACTCCACTGTCCATAACCTTCAATATGAACGGCATCAGTACCATCAAGAGCTACAAGCTCGTTCTTATTAAATGTAATTTGTAATTGCGTATCCCACGAGAAGTTTCCTGTTAGATTTCTAGTATTTACAGTAAATTCTAAACCTTTATTATTTATTGTACCATAGTTGCCAAAAGGTGCTGCCAATGCAGATGAGGCATTACCCCTTGTTCCAATGTACGAAGGAAGTTGAAGAGGCATTAGCATATCTTTTGAAGTCTTATCGTATGCATCAACAGTTAAATTAATTCTGCTGTTAAACAAACTCAAATCTAATCCAAGATTCCACTGCTCCTGCGTTTCCCACTTAATATATGGATTAGCAATATTAGATTGACGATAACCAAGACCAAGTCCCGAAGGCATCCTTGAAATTGCTGCACCCCATCTATATCCTCCAATGTTAGAGTTGCCTGTTTGGCCCCAACCAATACGTAGTTTCGCATCATTTACTACATCAGTAAGCGATTCAAAAAACTGTTCGTTGCTAAATCTCCACGATGCAGCTACAGCGTGGAAACCGGCCCATCTGTTTTGAGGGCCAAAGTTAGAAGAGCCATCTCTTCTATATGTATATGTACCCAAATACCTGTCATCATAATTATAAGTAGCACGCCCAAAAAACGATGACATGGCAGCACTTCCAAAACCAGAATTAATTTGTGGATCAACTCCCAAACTAGGGTTCTTAATATCGTTAGAAGGGAGCTTAGTTGTAGTAATGCTCTGATATTCCCATTTCGATTCCCACATCTCCTGCCCAAGCATCATTGTGTAAGAATGTTTATCTAAGTTCCCCGAGTAAGTAAAATAGTTTTTAAATTGCCAAAACATATTGTTGTTTCGCTGTATAGAGCTCATATTATTCTCTCTACTCCAGTTACCATAAGTTACAGAAGGCTGAAAACGCTCACCTTTTGAATCACCTATATCGAAACCTAACTCTGTATGCCAAATAAGATTTTCTAAAGGTGTTATATCAGCAAATATGCTACCGTTAAGTTTTGAGCGGTCCAGTAGAATATCTTCATCCAATATCATAGCAATTGGATTGATACGTGTATACCCTTCTCTAACTTCTGAAGCATAATTACCATGAATATCATATATAGGTATATCCGGAGGTGTTAAAAGTGAGTAATTTATTACCCCCTCAGAACCGTCTGCCAATCCCAGTCGTTCACTAGTCATGGAATACATAACATTAACTCCAAGTTTAAGCCATTTCTTCAGATTAGCATCCAGATTAGTACGAAATGCATAACGATCAAAAGTTGTTCCAACTATCGTTCCATCCTGAGATGTGTATGAGCCTGATGCATAATAACGAACTTTGTCACTACCACCCTGAGCAGAAATCTGATGCTGACTCATCGGAGCATGGCGGAAAATTGCATCTTGCCAGTTTGTTCCTTTTCCTAAAAGTGAAGGATCGGCAAATTCCGGACGATTATCACTCATAGAAACCTGATTGCTAAATTCAGCAAACTCCCTAAGGTTCATCATATCCAAACGTATTGGTTGACGTTGCAATCCATACATTCCTTCATATGTAAACTTAGCTTCACCTTCTCTCCCACGCTTTGTAGTTATAAGCACAACGCCGTTTGCTCCCTGTGCACCATAAATGGC
>JAAZCL010000289.1 GCA_012513315.1 Bacteroidales bacterium
ATTCAATATTAATTACTATTTACTATATAGACGTTCTCACATCGAAAACATAACGCTTATTTACAAGAAAATTGAAAGGCAGTGATAAAATTAACTAATTATCGATAAAAACAATGAAAGAGACAGAGAAGATTTTTTTAATTTAGCTAGCGACTTACTCACAAGATTCCTACTCGTCTCAACGGTTATATTCGTAATCTCAGCAATTTCCTCATAACTACACTCACGAATAAAACGAAGGTAAACAATCTCTCGCTGCCTATTGGTGAGCTGATTTAAAAAATGCTCCACTTTACTCATTATTTCTTCTGAATCCTCTTTTTCTATTAACTCATCTTCGCCCGAAGCAGTTAACTGAAAGGGCAAAATATTATGGTTTTCTTCATAGTCGCTATTCAGTCCAATGAATTCTTTGTTAGATCTGTATAAATCTATTAATCTGTTTCGCAACGATTTAAATAGATAAGTCTTTAGATTAGATATCTCATTTAACGATGAGTGCTGTATGCACAATTTATAGAAGACGTCATGTATAGCATCCATAATCTCCTGCTCTTTAAAGCCCATATTTAATGCATAAGAATAAAGAGAATCTAGATGTTCCGAATATTTTGAAGCTATGTCCTTAAACTCAATGTTCACAATACTTAGGTACTATAGGTTATTTAACCATCATACAAATTAAGACAAAATATAATAAAGTAAATGCTATTTCTCGAACAAAAGTAGTTGCAAATGTTACTTCTATTTTCTCGCCGTCACAAATTGTTATAAATTTGTATCTAATGTAATATAAAACCTATAATTAGTCATGACCCCATTTCTTTCTCAAGTTGCACAACTATTCTATTCAAAATATGGCTCCAAGCTACATGAGCATACCTTTGTCTTCCCTAACAGACGAGCAGCCATGTTTTTCAGGAAGTATCTGGCCGAGATAACCAGCAAACCACTCTTCTCCCCAGAGGTGCTCACAATACAAGAGCTTTTTGCAACCCTTTCAACATACAGGCAAGCCGATAGAATAGAAATGCTTGTTGCGCTATATAAACACTTCAAAAGAATAAGTGGGTCGGACGAGTCTTTTGACGATTTTATATTCTGGGGCGAGATGTTACTCAACGATTTTGATGAAGTAGATAAGTATCTTGTAGATGCAGAGCAACTTTTTGTGAATGTACATGATTTCAGATTACTAGATGACGATCTAACCCATCTTGATGAGAATCAGATAGAGGCCATGCGTCGTTTCTGGGATAATTTTATGCCAGTAGAAGGAAATAATACTAAAGAGAAGTTTCACGAAACCTGGAAGATCCTTCTCGATCTCTACACTTCATTAAGAGATGAATTACATAATAAAAATATCGCGTATGAAGGAATGATATTTCGCGAAGTAGCAGAAAAGGCTCTTAAAGATGACTTTGAGTTTGCTAACGACAAGAGTTTCATATTTGTAGGATTCAATCTATTAAGTCCTTCAGAAACAACCCTCTTTAACTACTTGAAACAAAAAGGTTTTGCCGATTTCTATTGGGATTATGATTCCCCTCTTGTGCATGACGATAACAACCGTGCTTCATTCAGAGTAAAAGATAATCTACAGCTGTTTCCTTCAAAGCACCAGTTAGAAATTACCGAAGATAATATAAAGAGTAAAATCGAACTTATTGGAGTCCCCTCAGGTGTTGGACAAGCCAAACATATATCAAATATTATAACAGATCTTATCGATAAAGGAGAAATTGAAAATCCCAACGAAGCAATAAATACAGCAATTGTGTTGCCCGACGAGAACCTTTTAATTCCCACTCTATACTCCATTCCCAAAGAGATAGGAAAGATAAATGTAACAATGGGCTATAGCCTATCTCACTCTTCCATAGCAGGTTTAGTAGAACACATTTCTTTATTGCAACAAAACCAACGTAAATGGAATAACGAAGTTGCATTCTATCATCGATATGTAAAAGCGATACTAAATCACCCACTAATAATTCTGTCTGCAAAACAAAAAGCAGATGAGCTCAAAGAACATATCTTAAAATACAACCGCGTTGTTGTTCCGGTTTCTGAGATAACAGAAGACCCTTTACTTAAACTTATTTTTACTCCCATCACCAAATGGAGCGAGATCTCATCATATCTGCACGTAATATTATCTTATCTGTATAATACTTTAACGGAAATAAAGCATTCAGATGATGATTTAAAAGAGAATTCCATAAACCACTCCGATCTCGAGAGGGAATTTATTGTTCAGTATTATAAAACAATAACCAGTCTGGGCGACCGTCTAAATGGGGTTGATGTAATGTCGGTCGATACATACTTCCGCCTATTACGGAAGCTTGCTCGAGGAATTAGTGTGCCTTTTAGCGGCGAACCTCTTTCGGGATTACAAATAATGGGGGTGCTCGAAACACGTACTTTAGATTTTGATAACCTTATTATTTTGTCAATGAACGAAGGTGTGTTTCCAATAAAGAAGGCAACAAATTCATTCATCCCCTTCACATTAAGGAAGGGGTTTGCGCTACCAACATATGAGTTTCAAGACAGCACATACGCATACCATTTTTATAGAATGATTAGTCGCGCCAAAAACATATATATGCTATACGATACCCGTACTGAAGGTATGCAAACGGGAGAGGTTAGTAGATATTTCTATCAATTAAAATATCTATACAACAGCTTATTTGATATCTCAGAAAAGGTTGTTACATATGATGTATCGGCGCCTTCTATAACACCTGTGTCAGTAGAAAAGACACCTGAGGTTATGAAATTATTAAACCAATTCAGAGCAGGAGGTGATAAGTCGCTTTCGGCATCACATATTAATAATTATATCGACTGCCCACTTAAGTTTTACTTCACTGCGCTCGAGAATCTTTCAGAAGAGTCAGATGTGCAAGAGTCGGTTGAAGCCGATGTATTTGGTACAATCTTTCACAGGTTAATGGAGGTTATTTATAAACGTTTCTACAATATAGATGTTACTCCAAATGCTTTAACAGCAATAATAAACAACGACGCATATCTAAATGAAGTACTGGAAACTGCATTCTCAAAATACTATTTCAAGGACGAAGGTAACCCTCGTAAATTGCAAGGTCAATATTATCTTATTGGTGAAATCCTCAAAAGTTATGTAAAGCAAACCCTCAAAGTTGATATAAAGTCTACGCCATTCAGATATATTGGTTCTGAATACAGATTCAACACCACATATAAAGTAAACGAGCAGTTGGCGGTTAACTTCAAAGGAAGTATAGATAGAATAGATAATATAGGCGACTCTGTTAGAATAATTGATTACAAAACCGGTACAGGTGAGACTAAGTTCAAAGATATTCAGCATTTATTCGATTCAACTAAAGATAAACGTCCATATCAAATATTACAGGTATTTGTATATGGCCTTTTCTTTCTAATGCAGAACCCCGATACTAAGCTTTCACCCGCTGTATATTATCTCCGTTCTATATTCAATGATTTCGATCCAAAAATAACCATGGATAAAGTTCCCGTAAACGATCTCAATAGTTGTTTGCCAGAATTTAAAGATAAGTTTGATGAAGTAGTTGAAGAGATTTTTAATCCTTCCGTGCCGTTCACACAAACGCAGAACAATAAAAACTGTCAGTGGTGCTCATTTAAAGATCTATGTAATAAATAATCTCATTAAAGCAGTTAACAACAAAGTCGGCACCCGCATCCATTAGAGTTTTGGCTTCAAAAGAAGTTGTAATTCCTGCCACTATGCACCCAGCGGCTTTACCCGATATTATACCATTAATAGAATCCTCAATTACTAAAGTTGTAGATTTATCTGCATCCAAACTCACTAAACCCAGTATATATGGGTCGGGAAAAGGCTTATGTTTTTGAGTATCCTCTTCAGTAATTATAATATCAAAACTGTGAGTATGGTTTAACAGCTCATTAACCTTATTCACTGTAAAAAGCGAAGAAGAAGTAACCAATCCAGTTTTCCACTTTTGTTCTTTTACAAACTTCATAAAGTCGAGGTATCCATCCACATACTGCAAACCTTTCAGTAGATCTTCAAAATACAAGTTCTTGTTTTCAAGCATATCCTCCACTTCATGACTGCTATCCATGTTATTAAAAACAAAGTCGAAGAATGACTCATCCGATCGGCCCACATATTCATTTAAAAAAGATTGAGTATAAGAGATGCCAAATTTCTCTAATGTAAGTCCCATTGCACGAAGGTGTAGTTTCTCAGAGTCGATAACCACACCATCCATATCAAATAAAATTGTGTTAATATTGTTCTTCTGCATATAAAATGAACGATAAATCTATCTTTTTTGTTCAGTTACTTAAAATCGGTAGGATAAGTTACTTTATATTTAGTAGTCCCGTCTAACAGATGCAACCACGTATCAAACTCTCTTTTGTCTTCTTTAAGCAGAACCACCCTCACACCATTAATTACAGGTTTGGGGGTATATGTAGAAGTCCATCCGCTAAAATGGCCATAAGCAAGTGCAATATCATAATAGTTTACAATATAATCGTTCACATGATCATGTCCCACAAAAGTTCCCATCACATCCTTCATCTCTTTCATCGCCAAAAACATACCAGAGTTCAGTTCCGAAGGGCATTCATCTTCTAGCCTCACACCAAATCTAGTGTTTTTATCATCATCAAAAGCCGTTTTGTATTCAGGAAGAGGAATATGAAAATATGCCAATGCAGGCAGAGGCTTAAAATTGTTTTGAATAGTATAATGCAAGCTCTGCTTCTTATACCAATCAATCTGTTCAGTTGTAATCCAGCCATATCCGCCCACACCGTCTATAGTTGAATATGCACCCGAATCGAAGCAATAAATAAGCGCTGCCACATTCAAATCTTTCTTGCTGTTGTATACCTGAAGAACATCATTTAGCACCCTTCCACCCATATTGTTAAGGCTATTTACATTATATGGAAATGAAGTCACAAGATGAGAAATCTCTTCACGTGTAGCACCATTCTCATGGTCGTGATTGCCAAGAGTAACAGCAAAAGGAATTTCCCTTTCAATTACAAACTTAGTTACATCGCTCCATCCCTCAACAGACCCCGTTACAATATCACCAGAAAATATTACTAAGTCGGGCCTCTCCGCATCCAACATTTTTGGAATTAAGATGAGCGTAGTGTCCGACTTAGGATTCCCTTTAGAGTAGTGCATATCAGTAAATTGTAA
>JAAZCL010000290.1 GCA_012513315.1 Bacteroidales bacterium
ACCCTACAGAGAATATACGATCACCCTATAGAGAATATATGATCACACTAAAGAGAATATATGACCCAGTAAATGAGAATGATGAATACAGAATTCTTATAGATCGCCTCTGGCCACGTGGTGTTTCGAAGGAGAGGGCCAAATTGGACTTATGGATGAAAGAGATTGCACCTTCTGATGCTTTGAGAAAATGGTTTAATCACGATCCTGCAAAATGGGAGGAGTTTCAATTAAGGTACCGTGAGGAGTTATTGGAGAAAAAAGACCTTATTGCGGAATTGAAGAGAATTGAGAAAGAGAACAAAAATGTAACCTTGCTTTATTCTGCAAAAGATAAAGAACACAACCAAGCGGTTGTACTATTAATGATTTTAGATCGGCATTAATATGCTCACCTATGTTTTACTTTTTCTCGCTACGATATTATACAAACAAGTTTGAATTTTATTCGTTTGGATTAATGAAATGGTTTAGTAAAGCTATACTATAGCTCACTAATGTATAGTACAAATAAGTCTGAATTCTGATCTTTTAGCTTAACGAAATGGTTCACTAAAATTATAGAGTATAAATTCAATGAATAATCATAAAAGATATATTTGTAAACCAAAAAGCTTTGTAAATGTTATAATCTTCACTATTGATAAACTGTAGGGAGGGTTTTAGCTTTCTTATAGAGTTGATTATTTTAATGAATTTGAAAAAATACATCATTATTTTATATACCTTTTTTGGAGCAGTTGGCTTGTTTGCACAAGGCATAAATAAAGATGATATAGATACTACAGTTCAACTGAATGAGGTGATTGTTAATGCATACCAAATAAACACTAGTCAACATCATGTTCCTGGAGCGATTTCAGTATTATCGGGGGAGGAAATTAGAACTACAGATGGTAATAATTTTTCACATACCCTACACTCTATACCAGGGATATTTATGCATAGTGGGACATATGCAACTAGTAGAATAATAATTAGAGGTGTGGGAAGTCGCACCCCATACAATACAAATAGAATAAAGTCATATCTGAACGATATTCCAATTACTTCATCTGATGGCATTTCAACTCCAGAAGACATTGATTTGATGGGGATTGGAAGAATGGAAGTAATAAAAGGGCCAGCTTCTGCTCTATATGGATCGGGGCTTGGTGGAAATATCAATCTTTATACACCTAATATTAGTGGGAATGATGCTGAAGCACTTATTCAATATGGCAGCTTCAATACCATTAAAGCTGTAGCAGGTGCCAATTATAGCAAAGGAAATCTTAATCTTTGGGGCAACTTATCACATATACATTCAGATGGATATCGTGAAAACAGTAGACATAAAAGGACTTCTCTTCTTTCTTCGGGCAAGTGGCAACAGGAGCGTTTTTCTTTAGAGTACACTCTAATGCTGATTGATTTGAATGCACAAATACCTAGCTCCGTGGGTAAAACTTTTTATGAAACAACTCCACGGGCTGCAGCTACTAACTGGAAAGATATTGAAGGATATAAAGAATATCAAAGAGCAATTGCAGGTGTGACTTTAACAAATAGATTAACTTCAAACTGGAACAATAAGTTTACTGTATTTGGCAGATGGGCAGACAGTTATGAACGAAGACCATTTAACAATTTAGATGATGGCACCTATGGAGGGGGATTTAGAAATAGATTATCGTATCACAACTCACACTGGGATGCATTGGTTGGTTTAGAATGGGTAAATGATTCATATCAATGGCAAATGGATCTTGATGGTATATTGATTAACATAAACAGGGAAACAAGAGATAATTATAACCTTTTCGGGATGGTATACCTCCGACCTACATCTAAATGGAATATTTCGATTGGGGGTGCTGTTAATAGAGTTAATTACAATCTTATAGATTTATACTCAGAGAATG
>JAAZCL010000291.1 GCA_012513315.1 Bacteroidales bacterium
ACGCAATTGTAGTTGCCAACAGATAAGGCATTAGTTTTTGTTTCATACAGAGACAATTTTATACATTCGTACCATCTAATAGTAACAAATGTAGGAACTATTTCGCAAAACAGGAAGAATACGCATTTTTTCTCTGTGAAAAAGTTGTCTATCGGACTTGTTTTATGCTGAATACTCTGAAAAGATGACATGTTTCGTAAAAGATTATATTGAGATTACTTTGGTTGGGAAAAAGGTGTGTATGTTTGTACAATAAAACAAGCGACTATTCTTGCAACCCTCTTTAGTAGCAACTTGTCTTATTAAAGATACAACATTTAATGTGAAAACTTTATGAAACACAGTATCTATTATGAATAAATACATTTTTATATCATTAATGCTTTTTATTTCTGTAAAGATTAATGCACAAACCATAACAGGAACGACAACAGATGAAACAAATCAACCCATTGAATTTGTTAATGTGGCTCTATATTCTTTGCCAGATACTTTATTAATAACTGGTACAACCACAGATTTAAAAGGAGATTTCACGATGGATATACCATCTTTCGAGAAAAAGGATGTTCTTCTTCGTGCTTCATTTATCGGTTATATGACTTATGAGCAGAAAATTGAGATTCCTAAAATATCATCTTCAATATCTGTTGTTTTGCAAGAAGAGTCTGTGGGATTAAATGAAGTGAGTATAATTGCGAAGCGTCCGGTTATAAGTATAAAAGATGGTATATTAACCACAACTGTTGCGAACACGTTACTGAGTAATGAACATTCAATTTCAGATGTATTGAGCAAAATTCCAGGGTTAATCAACAATCGGGGAAGTATTGAAGTATTTGGTAGTGGAGCACCCGTGATGTATATAAATAATAGGAAAGTTCAAAATAAAAGCGATTTGGCTCAATTAGACGTGAAAGATATAAAAAACATTGAATTAATTACCAATCCCGGAGCACGCTATGATGCCGATGCTAAAGCGGTAATAAAAATATATACACTAAAACGTGATGATGGGCTATCAGTTCAGATTGGTGTCGGAGCAACTCAAAGCGAAAAATTCAGTCATAACCAAAACATACGTCTTGGATATAAAAACAAAAGATTAACGTCTTCACTATATTATAGTTTTTATGACTATTCCAACAAATCGTTTCAACATCTTATTAAAGAAATAGAGGTAGATACTCTTTGGCAGTACGAGACAAATAGAGAGAGTTTACCTACTCAAAAAATTCAGAACTATCGTTTAAATTTTGATTACGAGTTTTCTCTTAATCATATTGCAGGATTACAAGTGAATGGTACACACCGTGTTAGTGACGATTTCTCAGAAGAGCATAATATAGTAAAAGCCGACAATAATCCTTTTAAATCCTTTGATTTAACTAGTAGGTTAAAAATGACAACAGATAATCCTCAAATCAATGCTTTCTATAATGCAATCTGGAATAAAAGATTAAACTCAGCTCTTAACCTCGATTATGTTTATTATAAAGACAATCAAAATCAGTATATAGATGAAAAATCTTCAGACAACAGTGTTAAAACACAAACAAGAAGTGAGTCGAATTATAAGATAGTTGCTGCTAAATATCTTCTTGATTATGAACTATCTTTAAAAAGCTCTTTAATAGGAGGCATCGAATATAATTTAATTGATGGAACGGGTAATCTTATTTCAAAATCAGCTTTACTTAATTCTCTTGATTATAAAAGTAAAGAAAAAAGATACAGTAGCTTTATCAATTATAGTTATAAAGAGGAAAAACTCTCACTTAACGGTGGAATCAGGTATGAGCATGTAGATAATTCGTACATTGATTTAATAAACAGTGAAAATAATCTACGAAAAAGCTACAACAACCTCTTTCCTTCATTAAGAATATCCTATAAGAACAATAGTGTAACCAATTCACTTTCATTTTCCGTAAAAACACAACGCCCGTCTCTATCTTCTCTTAACGGACGAACATATTATCAAAATAGGTTTATGTATCAACAAGGTAATCCGCAGTTAATTCCGCAAACATCGTATGTTTTACAATGGTTGTTTGGATATAAATTCATAAATTTTAATACAAGTTATACACACACCAATAATTACATTACTCAAACATTTGTAGAATCTCCTGAAAATTCTTCAGTTATAGTAAGCACTTGGGAAAATTTTGACAATGCGAAATTTTTAAAAGCAAATCTAAATCTACGGCATTCATTTAATATTTGGAATCCTTCTCTTTCTGTAGGAATTATAAAACCTTTTTTTAGTAGTGAGTATAAAGGTGAAACAATTACTTACAACAAATTAAATTATTACGTATTATCCAATAATTATTTCAAATTACCCAAGGGTTATACCCTTTCTGTGGATTACTATTTTAATAATGGTGGGAATCAACGTATTTTTATGTTTGAACCTTTTCAATTCTTGAATTTAGGATTACAAAAATCTTTCCTGAATGACAAATTAAGTGTAAATATAAAAGCCAATGATATACTCCGAACCATGAACTATAAAGAAACAGCAAGAATTAACAACCTTCGATTCTATCAAAACGAGAATTATTCTGAATGGAATTTCTCAATAAGCTTCATATATCGTTTCAATCAACAAAAGTTGAAGTATCGAGGTAAATCGGGGGCAAGTGAAGATATAAATCGATTGTAATATTTAAATGGAATGTCTTTACACTTCCTCGAACAATTTATCAAACATCAAAACAAAAGATTATATTCAGATTACTTTGGATGGGGGAAATGTGTGTATGTTTGCATTCTAATCATTAATATTAATCAGCAAAAGCATTAAAGATTAAACAGAGTAATTTAATAAACCAATAGCATTATGAAATACTTCGTGAGAATAATAGCATTACTATTTGTTACCTATGGAGCGTTATTACTTATATCTTGCAGCAACAACGATATTCCTACCCCTACACCAGAACCCGAGACAGAGCCAGAAGTAACTTTTGTGCTTAAGCTTAAGTCTACTGATATAGTAGATTTCAAAAAGATAAAAGGAGGAAAAACTACAGACATTGCTCAAGGAGAAGCAAAAACCATTTTTGGTAAAAGAATTGAGTTGATTACTCCCAGCGAGTTGCAATTTGATGGAGACTCACTCTCTATTGTAAAAGGTAATGGTATCGTAGAGCATTATGCTATCAAGTGGCAAGATGGAGAGCTTTTTCTGCACAGCGATGTCGAAGATAATTGGGAGTATTGCGGGAAACGTAGTGATGATGGTAGGTTCATATTAAATACAGGTATGTTTTCACGGGTTGCTGAAAACGAGCAGCGAAAACTATTTATCACAGGACAGGACTATTCTCTAACCTCTCATGATAAGTTGTTGGCAAATGCTGACGATGTAGTTGTATGGTTGAGAATGGAATTTGTATTCGAAAAATAAATAATTAAAGATATCGATAATGAAAAAGCTAACTATATATTGTTTATTCTTAATAATAGGAGCATCAGTTTATGCTCAAGAGGGGTTTGATAAATTTGCCGCTAAAAATCCTGCAAATACTTTCATTGGTGCTGTTATTGAAGCTGACAAGATAAATAGTGATACACATCAATTTTTTGATGTAGCACAAAAATCAATCTCCATAAGCTTTAGCCTTCCGATTAAATCACAAGAAATAATTCCCTCTTATGATAACATGATGAATGTTGTAGAGGGTCTTTTCAAAAATGGTGATGTTCCCACACAGAATGTCAGTTTCTCTCACACAATAAGGGAAATAAAATCGTATGATGAACTAACTTTCTTTTTCGGACAAAAAATAAACCCAACTCTTCTCTTCGGCCTTCCTGATAATGGAAAACCTAAACACAATGTTGTAGCAGTTAGTCTAGAGCAAAAGCTTCTTTCTATATATATGGATATTCAAGATGCACCTGTTATTGATAACCCTGAAATAGATAAAGACAAGTTATTGTACCTGAACTCCGTTACGTTTGGTCGAAAAGCGATTGTTCTTGTTGAATCGAATCAATCGGAAAGTAAAATAAAAGAAGCAATTAATGATGTGGTGCAAAACTACGATGCTCCTGCAAAAATAACGAAATCCTCACATTCATTATTGGCGAACTCCACTATCAGAGTAATGATTGCAGGTGATAATTCTGCCGTAGATTTTCAGGCTGATAATGCTTTAATAGATGCGCTTCTATACTTTAACCGAGACATTACAGCCAATGATTTTGGATCTCCCATTATTTTTACTGCTACTTGGTTGAAGGATAATTCTGTGTTTGTGAATGATGTAACTTTGTAAGAGAAAAATTAAGCAGCAACTTGTACTTTTTATGAAAAAACAATTCACACTCTTAGCTCTCATCTGTTGTTTTTCTATTGCCACACAGGCTCAAAGCAAAACGGGAACATTCGGTTTGCAAGTAGAAGCAGGTTATGCTTTTGCTTTTAGTGGAGCTACCAGACCCAAAGCCATAGATGGAGAGCTAGATAAAGCTTGGAGTATTGCAGTGTCACCTGGCTATCACGTTACAGACAAGCTTTTTGCTGGTTTAGGAGTAGATTTGTATAATTACGGATTCAATTATAATGAGCTTTCAGAAGGTATGCTAGATATACAGAGTAGCTTCTTTGCCATTCCTATATATGCACATGGAATGTGGAAGTTTAGGGGCAGCGAAAAGCCTTCTTTCTTTGTTTCCCTTAAAGCAGGGTATGGTATCATATCGAAAAGCATGTATCCAATGAGAGGTATTGGGGGACTCGAAGATTATGAGAATCATTATTCTGGGGGCTTGTATGTATCTCCTTCAATAGGATTTATCTATCCTCTAAATTATAAAAACAGTCTCTCTTTATCAGTTTCCTATGATTTGCAACAAAATAAAGAAGAACTTGTAGATACAAGAATGGGTATTCCGAAGGGAAAAGAAGATAGAGACAATTATACGCTGGCTTTGAAAGTTGGTTGGGCATTTTAATGTTTGCATTTTTAATAGCATGTCAGTTAAAGAGCCTTCTCTAGTTGAGATTATTTGGCTAAATGGGGGGTGATTTAACTATAATGTTTATGTTTGAGGTCTAGATAAATTTTAATCTTTTTAAAACAATATTTTTATGAAAAAGTTATTTACAATTCTAACGCTATTTTGCTGTTTTTCTATTGCCACACAGGCTCAAAGTAAAATCGGCACATTCGGTATGCAAGTAGAAACAGGCTATGCCTTTACTTTATCCGACGGCTATCCCGAGTATGATCACCAAGCATTTAATATAGCTGTTTCACCAGGTTATCATGTGACTGATAAATTATTTGCTGGGGTAGGAGTGGCTTTATATAATTACACTTATTCCAAGTCCGATATTGGTGGTTATGGGGCAGACAAACCTATAGAAGTCAATAGCAGTTTTATGTCCATCCCCGTTTATGCCCATGGATTGTGGAAATTCGGAAGAACAGGTAATCCCGGATTGTTTGTTTCTCTTAAAGCAGGATATGGTATTATATCTAAAACTATGAACCCGATAACTGGGCAAGGTGAAACTGATAAATTAATGTATGACTATTCGGGTGGTTTGTACTTATCACCTTCTATAGGCTATATGTATCCTATTAATGATAAACATGCCATCTCTTTGTCTGTTTCTTATGATCAT
>JAAZCL010000292.1 GCA_012513315.1 Bacteroidales bacterium
ATTTATTTTAGAGATATTCCAAAAGTAACTAATCTGGAAAATGAGAAAGTATTAAGGTTTGCACAAGGATCAATATTACTCAAAAAAGTGAAGCTACCCGAAGATAATTCAGGCTACTCAATATTTACAGAATTGTCGCATTATTCCGAGGGTGATGCTTACGATCGCACTGGTTCTGTATTTATAATACCTACTAATAGTGAGCAATCATTCATCGACGGTTTGCTAAATGGCAAGGAGCACCTACCTCAGTACTTCGACAAAGACAAGAAACAGTATGAAGGAATGGTGGTTACCGATGATTATTTGCCACCTGTAGAATTAATGCGCTTCTACACTTCATTCGGAGTGCATGGATATAATCATATCGAGGTTGCCAACTACAATTGGCCCGATTCTGTAATTTTTAAACAAGAGGTTACAGATTATGCATCTATGTTAAAGGGCGATGTGTGGGTAGGAATATGGATTGGCAACTATGTGCACGATGGACATAATGTAACGCTTGATATTAAATACTATCCACAAACAGTTAGTACTCCCAAAAAAGTTTATCCCCTTTTCACAACAGTAAATATTATGGAGATGGCAGGTCAGGCTTATCCCGAAAATCTTTTTAGAAACGATTCACTGACTGTCAACTTTAGCATAGGTGAGGATGTGAAAAATGGATATATACGTTACATCTCCACAGGCCATGGAGGTTGGGGAGGGGGAGATGAATTCAACCCCAAAATGAATGAGATCTTTTTAAATGGAGATCGAATTGCTGCCTATACACCTTGGCGAGAAGATTGTGGTAGCTACCGCGAACTTAATCCCGCATCCGGCAATTTTGCTAACGGACTTTCATCATCTGATTTAAGCAGGTCAGGATGGTGTCCTGGCACTGTTAGTTATCCTGTTTACATTCATGTAGGTGATTTAAAAGCTGGTGATCATCAAATTAAGGTTGCAATTCCTGTGGGTGATCCTGCTGCAAACAGTTTAAGTTATTGGTGTATTTCGGGTGTATTGGTAGGTGAATAATCCCCCACCCATTTATAAAACAATAAATTGTAAACGGGAGGGGATTATTAATTCATTAGAGAGCTTATCTCTAATCTAGTGTATTACATTTTAATACTTACCCCTCCCGATAACCAAAACCCAGGTTGAGGTATATTCCCAAAATCCACTTGTTGTACATTAAAAATATTATTAGCATTTAAAAACAAGTTGATATTATTTAGTTTGTAATCAACCTTTACGTCGAGCAAACCAAAAGGAGTATACTTAACTAGTTCACCTGGTTGTAAGTCAATATATTGTATATATGATCCAATTCTGTCTTGCCAGCGAAACTTCCACGAAAATGTAATATTATTAACTACCTCATGTTGAAGAGCTGCAGTGAATTTATGTCGCAAGTAATTTAGTCTGTAATTAGATATTAATTCACTCTCCTCTATATTTTGGTCTATATACATATATCCTAATGTAAGCGAGGTAAAAGGCTGGCTGTGTCCCATCCATTTATTTAAATCAAAACTAATAGTAGATTCAACACCATTAGTACCTATTTTAGTGTGATTTTTTGATTCCCATAAAGCATCTGCATCTGCTTTTACCCAGTCGATCATATTCTTGCCATTCAATATAAATGAGGCAAAAGAGGCTGTAATAAACGGATGTGAATATTTTAATCCTACCTCATAAGACTCCGATTCCTCGGCCTCAAGATTGGTATTGCCTGCATGAGTTGCAGTTGTATAATAAAGATCAGTAAATGTAGGCATACGAGTAGCTTTATTCCACGAGGCATATAAGCTTAAGTTGTCTGTCGCTCTAAATGAACCGTTAACTGCCGGATAAAAACTGAATTTATCAATAATAGCTGTATTATAATTTAAGAGACCTCCTAGTGAAAAAGTAAACATATTGTGAACTACCGTATGTTCAGCAAAATAGCTTAAGTTGGTTCGGTTATCCGACTTTGTGTATTCACCAATACTCCTGTCCATCGGTTTCCCAAGTACATTACTCAAAATTCCTTCATTTCGGATCTCACCTCCAAAACTAGTTATCCCATACACCGATGCGTATTGCATATTCAAATTCATGCCAAAAACATCACTACGGTGATAGTTGTGGTTTGTATACCACGATGGTACATTTATGGTTCCTTCTCTAATTAGTTGAAACTCATCAAAGTGGCGATTCCAATATATATGAGGTATAAGCTTTAATTTCCCATTTGTTTCACCTTTCACCGACATAAATATCCCCTTTGTATCATCAAATTGATTTGGATATGCAGCCGAATAAAAAGTATTCGCTCCATAAGCCTTCTCATTCAAGCCAGCATTAAATTCAAGAGACGATCCGTTTATTTGGAATCTACTTAGCCATAAAAGATTAATTATCTCATAGTCGCTATTCGCAATATACCCATCAGAACGTTTATATCCGGCAGACAGAGTGTGTAACGACTGTTTGTGCTTATATACCCCTCTCGCTTCTGCGCCAAAAAGCCCATTCATACCACCCTCAATCTTAGCATATGAATTTGACACTCTATCATTTTTTGTGATAATATTTATACCCCCCGAGAAAGCACTAGCGCCAAAAACCAATGATGATGGTCCTTGCACTATCTCAATTCGTTCTATATCAGAGAGGTTTATTGGTAGGTCGAAGCTATAGTGACCTGTGTGTGGATTGGTTAGATTTATTCCGTTAATAAGAATGGCTGTTTGATCAAAAGATCCGCCCCGAAGTGAAATGTCCGCCTGTACGCCGTGCGGTCCGCGTTGCAAGATATCTACACCTGCTACATAACTCAATAGATCCTCAATGCTCCTTGCCGGGGCTCGCTCAATCTCCTTACTAGAAATTACTGTTACCTGCTTCGAAGCCATAGTAAGTGGCAAATTAGCCTTCGAAGCGGTTACTATCACTTCATCCAATTCTGTTGGAGGAATAGAATCTGTTGATATCTCAATTGCTATTTGCTCAACCGGATTCACAGAAGTTGCATGTGCAGCTGTAAGAGTACAACCCGCCAGCACACCAATTGTTACAGCCTTGTTTAAACTGTTGAATACACTGTAGGATTTACGTGCAAATCGTCTAAACCGAAATGCTGTAACCTTTTTTACTTGATTTTTGTTCATTTTTTATTTTTTGAAATTAAACTAAGCTGCAAAAATAGCTATTAATTCTCCATTTCAAAAAATGAATAGTGAACACTCCCATAAACTCTTTCTTTAACAAAGTGTGGGAAAAGTGTGAAGTTTAATTTCTTCGAATGCTCAAGTATCAACAAGCCGTCTGGTTTAAGAAGGTTATTTTCAATTATAAGCGATGGCAGGGAGTCAATATTCTTCATATCATAAGGAGGGTCAGCAAAGATAAGGTCAAATTGCTCTCGGCAGCTACTAATAAATTTAAAGACATCCGCTTTAAGAGGATAAAGCTCAGTAGCATTTAACTCCTCTTTTGTCTTACAGATAAACCTCCAATGCAAGTTCTCACTCTCTACACATACCACTTTTGAACATCCTCGCGAAACCATTTCTAAAGCAATACTCCCTGTTCCTGAAAAAAGATCAAGTGCTGTAGTTTCCTCCCAATCAACAATATTATTTAAGACATTAAATAAACCCTCTCTTGCAAAGTCTGTAGTAGGGCGTGCTTTTAATTTAGCAGGTACTTGTATCCTTCTCGATCTATATTTTCCTCCAATTATACGCATAGTGTAGCAATTAAGTCTGTTGGCACGTTTTGCTTCTGCTCCTCAGTAAGATTCGTTTTTGGTGCTAGCTCAATATACTCAATATTTTTAATAATGCTTTTTAATTCCTCCTCAACTTTATACTCTGATTCAATATTGCCAGAAAGGTATAGTTTGTCAATGTTTTGGTCAAAGCCCAATTTACTCCAAATTCCCATTATAAAATACGAAATGTTGAAGTTGTTAGTTTCGGCGAATGTATTAGCAGTAAGCAGTTTGCTGTCGGAGAAGCAAACAACAGTCATATATTCATCATGAAAGTCTACAAAGCATTCTTTGGGTGCCCTATTGCGTTCTACGTTCTCAAATGAATGAATCAGAGAAGTACTATGGTGGTGTAAAGTTGGATAAGATAAGTGTCTTATAATAAAAGAATGCACCTCTTCATCTAAATTATAAACAATATGAAATTCATCGTTTAATGACTTATCATTTAATATTACTCCTTCAGGAGCGTGGAAATTAAAATTGAAAAGTTCTCTTTTTAAATCCTCATCAAAGAATTGGTTGGGTACAAGTGTGTAGTTCTTAGACACAACGTACACCTTGCTTTTATTAAAGTTATTATTAAATATACCAAGATCGAATACAAACTTCTTTATACTTTCTAAATATGAAAGTTTGGTTCCAATTGATGCTTCCTGAAAATAAAACACCGATGGGTCTGAAGGCGAATTAATACAAAAAGAAAATCCATTCGGCGCAAGCCGAATGGATAAATTATAATATTCCGAATTAGCTAAATCTATATTTTCCGGTAGAAACATAATGTTGGCTATTACAACCTATTATTCCCAGTTTCCGGCATTATTGTTAGCTATCTCAAGTGAACCTACTTGCATTCCAGGATATCTGTTACCCGGACGGTCAAGTACTTCTTGTATTTTTTGACCTAATAGTTTGGCATCAAGATCGCTCAAGTATGCAGTGTAAGGTGTCTTGGCTTCAAAAACCTGAATTGGATATCCCGAAGCTGTAACAAGTGAGTCAACGCCCATTTCAAATCTTGTTCCTGCTGGAGCAAAAGGTACATACTGAAGAGAGTCAGCACTAAAATTTGTGCGATTTGGAAATAGAACCTCAACAGCTGGCGAAAAGATTGAGTCTCTAACAATTTGAGGGGCATTCTTTTGTTCATCCCAAAGACCTGCATCTCTAATTGCTTTTTCATCACCAGTCCTTATTATTTCGATAGCTCTTACCTCTGTCATCCCAGATTCTAACTGCGATTCGGTAAGATCACCCGATCTAACAAGTGTAGCAATCTGTCCATCTCTCACAAATTGCACCAAAGTGTCAAAACTGGCTGTGTAGGTGCCTGTTTGAGAGCGTAGGGCTACTTGAGCTGTACGTATATCCACTAATCGCTGGATTACCGCTTTATCTCGTTTATCTACTTCCGCGTTAAAATCTATCGGGCCCTGGATACTTTTCCAACTGACCCAAGCTAAAAGAACAATGGCTAACGCTAATAGCGTTCTCATTACAACTTTCATGGAGTATTTTCTTTTTAATTTATACTGTTTATTTTGATTTTCTTAATTTAGACTACAAATTTAGAAAAAGAATGATAATTATGCTACTTTTACCAGAAAAATTACTGTAAAATATGATAAATCGTTTCTTTATTGAGAAAATCAATGAAAATTTCCCTTTCGAATTCACTAGAGACCAAAAATACGCACTCGAATTGATTTCTACCTTTATGTTTTCCGACCAAAGTGATCAAATATTTCTACTAACTGGTTACGCTGGAACAGGAAAGTCTTCTCTAATCGGCAGCTTGGTAAAAACTATGTCTCAGTTTAAGCAAAAAAGCGTTTTGCTTGCTCCAACTGGTCGTGCAGCAAAAGTCTTTTCAGGATATGCGGCAAATCAGGCATACACAATTCATAAAAAGATATATCGACAACAGAAGTTTGCCGAGGGAACCCCGCATTTTGCTCTTTCAGAAAATCTACATAAGCACACACTTTTTATAGTCGATGAAGCCTCTATGATTAGTAATGACTCGCCCGACTTTTCAATATTTGGTACCGGAAGGCTATTAGATGATTTAATTGAATATGTGTATTCTTCTACTGGTTGCCGTATGTTAATTATTGGCGATGATGCACAGTTGCCTCCAGTAAAACAAGACAGTAGTCCAGCCCTAAATCGAGATGTTTTACAATCATACTCTCTAAATGTTTCTGAAGTTACACTAACAGAAATTGTTCGCCAAGAGATTGAATCTGGAATTCTCTATAACGCAACTGCATTAAGAAATTCTTTGTTGTTTGCCGATACGGATGATTATCCAAAATTGAAAGTAGATGGATTTGCAGACGTTAAAAGAATAACCGGGAATGATCTCATAGCAGAGATCTCAGATGCTTATAGTAGAGATGGAGAGGAGGAAACAATTGTTATATCGCGTTCAAACAAAAGGGTAAATGCATACAATAATGGCATCCGAAATTCAGTCTTATATAGAGAAGAAGAACTCTCGTCGGGAGATATTCTTATGATTACAAAGAACAACTATTTCTGGGTTGAAGAGTATGAAAATCTCGATTTTTTAGCTAATGGTGAGTTTGTTGTAGTTCAGCGCGTTAGAGGTGAGGAGGAGCTGTATGGATTCAGGTTTTGTAATGTAGTGTTATATCATCGTGAGTATGATATTGAGTTTGAAGCCAAGATAAATCTCGATGTTTTACATACCGAAGTGCCAGGGTTAACACGAGAGCAGAATAACCAACTCTTTACTAATGTAATGGAAGATTACCAAGATGTTTCTCAAAAGCGATTGAGGTATAAAAAGGTGAAAAACGATCCGTTTTTTAATGCATTGCAAACAAAGTACGGTTACGCCGTAACATGCCACAAGGCCCAGGGCGGAGAGTGGAAAAATGTTTTTCTCGATCTAGGTTATATTCAAAAGTCGTATATGGGTGAAAATTTCTACAGATGGCTTTATACTTCTGTCACCAGATCCACGCAAAAGTTATATCTTGTAAATTTGCCAGACGAATTTGTGGAGCTTTCTGAAATATGATTACTTTTGTATGTTAAAGCGTTGATTTGTTTGCACATTGTGAGTTTAACTGAGCAATTAAATAAAGAAAAGAGTTGATGTCAGAAAATAGAAGTAAATATATAGAGAGACTTATAATTGAGATAAAATCTTTGGAAGAGAGTGTACATGTTATAAAGAATAGCGACTCAATGCCATTTTCTTTTTTTCGTGAATCATTCGAAAAAACTCAGGAGATTTCGCATCTACTGCATAAACTGGAGTTCATGCAGGTAGATGATATGAAAAACCAAATGGAGAAATTGGTGTTTTTTCTTTCTGAGTCGGAGAAGAATGCTAAAACCCAGGAGAGAG
>JAAZCL010000293.1 GCA_012513315.1 Bacteroidales bacterium
AGTCCTGAGGCCATAGCTGAAACAATTATCTCTATTTTAAATAATTATGAACAAGCAATATATAAGACAGAGAAAGCATATAAAGCAATACAGCAATTTAATTGGAAGATAGTGAGTTCAAAATTTATTGATGTTTTTAACAATGAAATTAAAAGAATAAAAAAATAAGGCACAGTACTTTTAAGCATTTTAAAATGTAGGGGGCTTTTAAATACTTCATATTATATGGTGATTCGAGATTTCAAACGAGTGCGAGTTTTAAATACCTGCATAACATCCTTATAATATAAGGCAAAAGAGATAAATACTATTAGTATTGCAAATAAGTTACTCCAAATATCATCAAACCAAAACAGCTTTACAATAAATAGGATTATGATAATAGCTAAATTAATAAATCGCGGTTTGATATGTAGTAGCTGCATTTTTATTGTCAATATTACAATTGACACTACTGAACAAGCATATCCTACAAGGGTTGCTAACGCAGCTCCTTTGATTCCATAGATTGGAATAAAATAGTAATTTAGAACAAGATTGAATATCAATCCAATAGCAAGTGTCAAGGTTGACAGATAGCTTTTTTTAACTACCAGTAATTGATTTCCCGCAGTCTGAAAAAGCATCAGCATAAGCGGTGACAAAAACAGATAAGGAAAAACTAACACACCTAGTACGTAATCTCCTGTAAAAAATAATGTGAAAACAAAGTCGTCAAAAATTGTAGCAACACAAAAAGCTATTACAGAAAGAACTCCTAAATATTCAAATACTTTTGATGTTAATTCTACTTGATCTTTATCTTTCATCGTACTAAACGCAAAGTATTGCCAACCTCCGGCGAATGCTGCATATATAAACATACTAACAGAAGCAACTTTTGCTCCTATAGAATATATCCCCACTGCATTAATTCCAATTATATGAGAAATCATAATTTTATCCATAGAATTAAAAGCCCAGTAAATTACAAAGCATGGTACAAGGGGGATACCTATTTTTAATAATTCCTTTGCAACTTTTATATTAAATAAATTTAAATTAAAATCTTTTCGATTTAAGATATAAAAAAACAAGAGAAGATAGCAAGAAGCAATTAGGTTGCCATATATAAGTCCATAGTAATTAAAACCGAGTTTAATAAATATTATTGCCAGTAGGTAGTAAATAAACGAATAAGAAATCCCTGAAAAAACATAGATACTTCTTTGGTTTTTAATCCTGGTGGGGGCAGATATAATTGCTCTGTTTGCTGAAAGGAAAGTCCCCATGGCAGCCATAATGACAATTCCCCAGTTTTCTGATGTGTTCAAAAATAGTTGTGATGTTATTCTAGAAAAAATAATCAGCAGAAATGTTACCAATAAAGCCGAAAAAAATACGATTCTTGCAGATGTAGAAGTTACAATTTTTTTATATTCTAAACTGTTTTTTTCAAAATACTCTCTAAACATCGCATCGTACATTCCTAAAACGGCAAAGGTACCGCCAAATCCTACAATAGTATTGAACATTTCGAAACGCCCATAGTCGCCGGTGTCTGTTATCAATCTTGTAACAATTGGCAGCATAATAAGCGGCACTATCTTATCTAATGCGTTGATAGTGCCGTAAGCTAAAAAATTTTCAATAAAAAGTTTTGTCCTATTTTGAGACATTGTGAATTGTCAGATCCCCTGTTCTTATTGTAGTACCGTTTTAGTTAATGATAACACGCTGTTCAACACGAATACTGTTGAACAGAGAAAACATGTAACATATGTCGAGAAAATATAAGTAATACTTTGTTTTTCTATCTAACTCCATACCCACCATCAACAGTCATAATGCTCCCAGTTACCCATCTGCTTGCATCGGAGAGCAGATAAACAACTGCACTTGCTACATCTTCAGGATTACCTAACCCAAGCGGGTGCTTTTTGACTATTGCCTCGGAAAAATCTTCCTCATTTTTATATAGCTTTTTTACTGCCTCTAGCATTGGTGTATCGACATATCCGGGACATACGCAGTTGAACCTTATCTTTTTACCTGAGTATTCTGCTGCCAGAGATTTTATTAAAGAAATCAGTGCACCTTTTGATGCGCTGTAAGCACTCTTTCCTGGTGCTCCGTACAGTGCTGCCACAGAAGATATCCCCACTACCGAAAGTTTTTCTTTTTCATGATTTTTACTTTTTATTAACTCCTGGGCTATCTCCCAGAATGCCTCAAGGTTTATAGCCATTATCTCCCTTAGATCTGAAATTTGTGTTACACGGAAAGGCAGTGTCTTTTCTATTCCGGCACAGTGCACAAAACCATTTAAAGTACCTGTTCGTGAAACTGCTTTTTGTATAAGTTCGGCTCCATTGCCTTCTTTTAAATCAGAAACTATTGCAATGTGTCCATCCCCTGTAAGGCATTTTAGTGTCCGGTTCAGCCGTTCTTCATTTCTGCCGTTAATGATACATATTGCTCCCTGTTGAGAGGCAAGTTTCGCAACTGAAGCACCTATACCTGAAGATGCCCCGGTTATCATAATCTTTTTGCTTTTGAGCGAAAACAGGGAGTTCTCTGTCATTCTTCCATCCTGTCAAGTATATCCTGAACTGTGGTAAGCTTCTCTATCTGCTCGGCGTCAAGCACTTTCTTGAACTTCCTGTCAAGCATAGCTATTACAGAAATGACTCCCATTGAATCCCATTCATCGAGTGTGCACAGTTCAGTTTCCGGTTTGATATTTGAACGTTCTGTATCGATTGTCTCTGCTATAAGTCCAAGTTTTTCTTCTATTGTCATCTTCTGCATCTCCTTATATTTATGCTCCTTTTACTATATGGTTATTATCGTTGCACCTAATGAGTATCCTACGCCAAATCCTGCTATCAAAATTTTGTTGCCTTTTTTGATCTGAGGAATTCCTTTTTCCATAGATCTTTTAAGGGCTATTGGGAGAGTGGAGCTTACGGTGTTGCCTATATCTTCTACATCTATGCAGTATTTTTCTTCCGGTATTTCCAGTTTTAATCTCAATGACTCCAATACCAGCTTATTAGCCTGATGGAGTATTACATAATCAAGTTCTTCCAGAGTAGTATTGTTTTTGGCCAAGGTCTTTTCTA
>JAAZCL010000294.1 GCA_012513315.1 Bacteroidales bacterium
CATCATCAATGGGCCAGTTCATAAGGTTCTTCAGTGAAAGAATAGCCAATTCTAACTGATTTTTAGCAGTTACAAGATTATGTAACTCTGTTGCTTCCTGTGCTTTCATTTCTAGTAGATCAGATTCGGCTTTCAATCCAAGCTCTATCAACTTATTAGTTTTATCCACGTTCAATTTTGTCAGCACCACCTGTTCTTGTACTATATCCACTAGGTTATTAAAATAGAGCACATCGTAATATTGATGCATCACCTCAAAAGCAATTTCTATTTCTTTTTGTTTAATATCTTCCCTACTTATAAGGAGTTGTAGCTTATGAAATTTAATTGTATTTGTTCTAGTAAAGCCTTTAAATAGATCTATTTGCGAATCAAGATAAAAGTTCATCGAGAAGAAATCTTGGTTCACATAAGTGTTAGTGGTAGGATCTATAGAACGACCGAACCTCTTATTAAGTGAGCTTCCTCCATATACCTCAGGAAGGAAGTTGCGCTTAGATTGTTTATGAAGTTCGTTGTTAATTGTTGCTTCAATATTTTTATTGGCAAATGAGAGGTTGTTCTTCAAAGCAAAGCTAATGCATTGATCAAGATTCATGGCTTGCAGTTCAAAAAGAGTTACTAATAAATATAAGACAACTATTAATGTACGTTTCATTTCAGTAATTGTTTTCAATTATATTTATATAATCTCAATTTTGATGCCAAACTAATAAGTTCCTCATTGTTAATGATGTAGTAAATAAGGTTATTTTAATAGTGTAAAAATATTAGACAATAGCTGTCTTGTTTTTTGACAATTAAAAAGTAAAAGTTACTTTTGTTTAGTGGTTGATTCTATATTGCTTGATTGTTAAAAAAGAATCTTATTATTAAGATTGCAGGAATCATTAAGAATATTATATAAAAAGAAATCTTTAATTGTAGTTCTATGAAAAATAGCCGTATACTAATAGTCGATGATAACAAAAGTGTGCTCAACGCCTTAGAGCTGTTGTTGCAACCATTGTGCAAGGAGGTTGTAGTAACAACTAATCCTAACCAAATACCATCCCTTTTAGAAAGTAAATATTTTGATGCTATCCTGTTGGATATGAATTTTTCAGCTGGCATCAACTCAGGTAATGAAGGGCTATATTGGCTAAGTCGCATTCTAGAGTATGATGCTAATCTCTCGGTTATTATGATTACCGCATATGGTGATGTGGAGCTGGCGGTACGTGCCGTGAAAGATGGTGCGGTAGATTTTGTATTAAAGCCATGGGAAAACAGTAGACTGTTGGTCACCATAAATACAGCAATTCAGCTTCAGAATTCTCGAAAAGAGGTGAAATTTCTGAAAGATAAAGAGCAGAACTTAAAGAACGTGATAAAAAAAGATACGACTGTTATTATTGGGGAATCTCAACAATTTAAGAGAGTGCTTGAGATTGTAGAGAAGGTGGCTAAAACGGATGCAAACATACTTATTACGGGTGAAAACGGAACTGGTAAGGATGTCCTTGCCAGAGAACTGCATAGGCAGTCGCTAAGGTCGAAGGAGGTTATGGTGAATGTTGACATGGGGTCGTTGTCTGATACGTTATTCGAGAGCGAGCTTTTTGGGCATGTTAAGGGAGCTTTTACTGATGCTAA
>JAAZCL010000295.1 GCA_012513315.1 Bacteroidales bacterium
GCTCCTGAGAACCTGAAGTATAGGATTATGCATCAGATTGAATATGAGAGCGTACTTTCGGGAGATAAAAACATTAATAAGAAGTCGGTAAACAGGGAGAATGGCTCAGTTCTTAGAGATTTAGGCTCAATTTTTGGTACTATGTATGCAGTTTTTGCAATTATAGCAATAGCAACATATATTATACAGGGCAATGAGTTTTACCAATCTATTGAGTTTTGGGGATCTATAGCGTTAGTTGCAGTTGTTTTTAGCTTCTTATGGCTATTTACGAGAATTGATGCACATATAAAAGAGAAGGAACAGAGAAAGACTTTTAGTGATTCATTATCAAATTCTGAAAAGAGAAAGTGACTTTAATAATTCTGAAAACTAGGAGTTATTAAAATGATTCTGAAAAGGGGAAGTGGTTTAAATCATTTTCTTTTAAAAGTTCCACTCTCGCTTTTTCTAGTAACTCTTTTGATTCAGCTGGTGGATAATGCAGGTCGAGTGATTTAAAAAGCTCTAGAATGATATCGCCTACCGCAACTCGGGCAAAAAACTTCTTATCTGCGGGTATCACATACCATGGCGCGTGTGGTTTTGAAGTTTTTTCTAGCATTTCTTCAAAAGCTGTACTATAATCATCCCACTGAGCACGGGCATGCAAATCGGCAGAACTGAACTTCCAGTTTTTATCGGGCTCATCGATACGTGAAAGAAAACGCTCTTTTTGTTCGTCCTTTGAAACATTAAGAAAAAACTTTAAGATTCTCATTCCATTTTGATGTAGATGCTTCTCGATATTGTTAATGTTTTCATATCTATTATCCCAAAACTGTTGATCTATTTTATCTACAGAGTTATACCCGGGTATGCGTTCATTTAGTATCCATTGCGGATTTATCTTGGTTGCCAGCACATTTTCATAATGAGATCGGTTAAATATCTCTATCATTCCTCTTTCGGGCAGTGCCTTATAGTGACGCCAAAAATAATCATGCTCTAACTCATTCGTTGTTGGTGTTTTAAAACTATGTACCCTACAACCTTGAGGGTTTATGCCAGACATTACGTGCCTTATTACACCATCTTTACCCGCAGCATCACGCGCTTGAAGTATAATGAGCAAAGAGTACCTGTTGTCGGCATAAAACATTTCCTGAAACTTCTTTAGCTCCTTTATATTAGCTTTGATTTCTTTCTTAGCTGATTTTTTGGTGTACCCGCCATCTTCTAGCGCCGACAAGTCTTGTAATCTAACTTTATCTCCCTCGTTTATGCAAAATCTACTATAATCAAAGTTCATATTATCTATGTTTAAGGGTTGGTTTTAATCTAATTTAGTTTATCGTATAACCTTTCTTAGTTTGCAAAATATGCCAATTTAACCTATTACAGTTAAGAGTTTTTAATTATACCCCTTTTAGGAGTTCCTCATATTTATTATCATCAAGAATTATCTTTAAACCTTCAAGATAGATATCATTTTCTTCGTTTATAATTCTAAAGAAAGCAGAAGAATCATATAAGTCTCTTGCAATTAATGCTTTTAACTGAACGAATATCAACTCTTTAGATTTATTATACTCCTCTTCATTCCATTCTACTTCAACTTCATTTGCAATTGCCTTTAGTTTATCTTCAAGAATACTTGTTACCTCGTAGTTATTCATAAAAGACATCACATCGGGGTGATTATTTAAAAGACTAGCACGATTATTATCCACTTCAGAAATGGATGTTCTGTTTATTACACCTCTAGCATTTAAAGTTGCATGAAACATTGTACCTGAGGTGGTATCAATTGGAACAAAATAATCGGGCATTATTCCTCCACCCCCATAAACTGTGCGCCCATTTATGAGTGTTTTATACTTTAATGAATCTGGCAAATGAATACTATCTGCTTCAAACAATTCGCCACTATTATATCTATTTATAAAATCGCGGTTATAAGCATCTATATCGCCACTTTCGTAAGGCTTTTGAATACTCCTACCCGAAGGTGTATAATAACGCGCTACAGTGAGCCTAATCATTGTGCCATCGGGCAATGGGAGCTGTCGTTGCACCAAACCTTTGCCAAATGATCTACGGCCAACAATTACTCCTCTATCCCAATCTTGAACAGCACCGGCAAGAATTTCACTTGCAGAAGCCGAAGATCCATTGACCAATACAATTAGTTTACCACCATTAAGCTCGTCATCCCCAGTGGCATTCATTACAAAACGAGGTTGATTCTTGCCTTCGGTATATACTATAACCTTGCCATCGCCCAAGAACTCATCTGCTATCTCGTTTGCTGTTTGCAGGATTCCACCTCCATTATCGGTAAGGTCTAGCAACATATGCTTCATCCCTTGCTTGCGAAGCGACTCTTCTGCCTCTTTGAACTCGTTAGCTGAAGTAACACCAAATCGACTCAGTCTTATATATCCTACATCATTGGTTATCATGTAGGAAGCGTCTATACTAGTGATAGGTATCTTATCGCGGACTATTCTAAATTCAATTAAATCTGCTACTCCCCTACGTAAAACTTTAACATTAACTGTGGTTCCTTTTGGTCCGCGCAGCAATTTAATTACATCCTGATTATTAATATCAACACCAGCTATAAGGCTATTGTCTACATATATAATTTTATCTCCCGGCAATATCCCAACCTTTTGAGATGGGCCACCTGATATAACCTCCATTACATAAAGGGTATCGGTAAGCATATTAAATGAAATGCCTATTCCATCAAAGTTGCCTTGAAGAGGTTCGTTCATAGCTTTAACCTCTTCCTCGTTGAGATAAGTTGAATGAGGATCGAGCTCACTTAGCATGGCACGAATGGCTGCCTCTGTAAGTGCCTTGCCATCAGTGTCGTCTACATACAAACCATTGATAAGTTGGAGGGTACGCTCAAACTTTAATCCTTCGGGGCTTGGTCTAAATTGCGCAAAAGCGCTACCCGATATCAGGATAGCGCTTAGCATTAATACAACTATTTTATTTCGCATTATTTCTTTATTGAAAGTTTATTTGTCACTTATTTGGGTAGCAACATACCTCTTGGAATAAAATCACTTACATCGTGTCCGTAGCTCAGCAATTCTCTTACATGTGAAGAACTTATATGAGTAAGAGATGGTTCAGTGAATAATACAAACGTTTCTATTCCTGAAATAGTTCGGTTCAAATCTGCTATAGTTTTTTCGTATTCAAAATCTATTACAGAACGTATCCCACGAAGAATATAACGAGCACCCATCTTTTGGGCAAAATCAATCGTCAGGCTATCGTAGCTCTCTACCTTAATTCTAGACTCACCTTTATATAGTTGAGATATAGACTCCAGACGCTGAGCTAGATTAAAATAAGACTTTTTAGTATCATTTACGCCAATGGCAATAATGATTTCATCCATTAACAGCAGGCCTCTTTTGACTAAAGATTCGTGACCAATAGTGAATGGGTCAAATGATCCGGGGAATAATGCAATCTTTTTATCCATATTGCTTATTTATGCAACAACTTCTTCTTCAACTACAAGGTTGTCGATAATAAATGTTTGTCGCTCAGGAGTATTTTTACCCATATAGAACTCAAGTAGTTCTTTTAGAAGGTCTTCCTTTTTCATTGTAACCTTATCGAGCCTGATGTCTTCTCCTATGAAGTGTGCAAACTCATTGGGTGATATTTCTCCCAACCCTTTAAAACGAGTAATCTCTGGATTAGGACCTAACTCATCAATTGCATTAATTCGCTCTTCCTCAGAATAACAATAAATTGTTTTCTTTTTATTGCGTACACGGAAAAGAGGCGTTTGAAAAATATAAACATGTCCCTTCTTAATCAGATCGGGAAAAAACTGTAGGAAAAATGTGAGTAAAAGCAGACGTATATGCATACCATCAGTATCGGCATCAGTTGCAATAATTACCTTATTATATCTAAGGCCCTCCATTCCGTCTTCTATATTAAGAGCTGCTTGTAACAGGTTAAACTCTTCGTTCTCATAAACAATCCTCTTAGTTAGCCCGAAACTATTAAGAGGCTTACCTCGTAAACTAAAAACAGCCTGAAGATTTGGGTTGCGACTCTTCGTAATAGAGCCACTTGCAGAGTCTCCCTCAGTTATAAATATACTAGATTCCTCACGCAAATCACCTTTTGCGTCATTATAATGAATGCGGCAATCGCGAAGCTTCTTATTATGCAGATTTGCCTTCTTTGCCCTATCCCTTGCTAGCTTTGTGACACCTGCTATGGCTTTACGCTCTTTCTCTGATTCTTGTATCTTCTTCTGTAATACCTCTGCTGCATCGGGATGCTTATGCAGATAGTTATCGAGTTCTTTTTTAAGAAAGTCATTTATAAACTTATTAACAGTAACTCCATTTGGCTCCATCTCTCTAGAGCCTAACTTAGTTTTGGTCTGCGATTCAAATACAGGTTCTTCAACCTTAACACTGATAGCTGCAACAATGCCGTTTCGGATATCTGAATATTCGAAGTTACGTGCATAGAACTCTTTGATTACCCGTGCTGTAGCTTCCCTAAAAGCTACTAGGTGGGTTCCCCCTTGAGTGGTATGCTGTCCGTTTACAAATGAATAATACTCCTCTCCATACTGATTTGTATGTGTTATTGCAACCTCTATATCATCTCCTATAAGGTGAATTATGGGATATAACTCCTCATCGGTAAGATTTTCGTTAAGCAAATCTACCAACCCATTTTTGGAAGTGTATTTCTTATCGTTGAATACTATTGTTAGTCCAATATTTAAAAAGCAATAGTTTTTAAGTAAAGGCTCGATATGAACTTCGCGATAGTGATATTCTCCAAATATTTCCCGGTCGGGTGTAAATTCGATTCGAGTTCCGTTTGGGTTAGTTGTTTTTTCAAGATCTGCGTCAACAAGAACATTCCCCTTACTGAATGAGACCATTTTAGACTGACCTTCACGCGCACTTACCATTGTAAAGTTAGACGAGAGAGCATTAACAGCTTTAATACCCACACCATTTAACCCTACTGATTTCTTAAATGCTTTTGAGTCGTATTTGGCCCCAGTGTTCATCTTAGAACAAACATCCTTTACTTTTCCAAGAGGAACCCCTCTACCATAGTCCTGAACTATTACACTTTCATTTTCTATTATTACCTCAATTGTTTTCCCGAAACCCATCATATACTCATCGATGGAGTTGTCAAGAACCTCTTTTAGAAGCACATATATACCATCATCGCTTGATGCCCCGTCTCCTAATTTACCAATATACATTCCAGGGCGTCGGCGTATATGCTCTTTCCACTCGAGTGTAATTATATTGTCTTCTTGATAATTATCTTGTAATATCTGTAATGCTTTTTTTTCTTCGCTCACTTTTATCTCCTCTTATTCTAAAGATTTTTTATATATGCTCTTCTTCTCTTGTGCTGCTCTACATCCAGACCATTCCATAATGAATGAACTTTACTGTTATCTTCTAGCTCTACGTTGCTTTCGGCAGCGGTCATTCCCGATTTATTTGCAGCAGGAATGAATTCATTAAACATAAGTGCATTAACACCTTTGCCTTGATACTCAGGATCAACTGCTATCATTAGTAGATCCAGAACGCCTCCATGCCCATTACCTTTTAATGCTTTATAAAGATGATACCACCCATTTGGAAGGAATCTGCCTCTTGCATTTCTTAAACCCTTAGACATGCTGGGTAGCCCTATCCCTACTCCAACAAGCTTGTTGTCGGTTTGTCTTAATACAAGCGTCACAAACTCTAGACGTATCATTGGAATATACATTTCTACATAATAGTCTATTTGCTTATCAGTTAATTCAACATATCCATAAAGATCTTTATATGCCTTATTGATAAGTATAAACATCTCTCTGGCATAGGGGTAAATTTCTTGTTTCTTCTGAAAATGCTTAACGGTAAGGCCAAAACGCTTCTTTACAACATCGGCCATTCTTGAAAATCTATCAGGTACCTCAGAAGGTATCTGAATTAGAAACTCTACCCAATCTTTATCTTTCACGTAGCCCAATCTCTCTATCTGCTCTTTGTAATAAGGATAATTGTAAATGGTTGCCATTGTACCCATCCGGTCATACCCTTCAATTAGCATGCCCTCATGATCCAGATCGGTGAATCCGAGAGGCCCATGTATTTTGTCCATACCTCTGGCACGAGACCAACTCTCTGCAGCTCCAAATAAAGAATCTACAACATCATTATCATCAATAAAATCAACAAAACCAAATCGTGCGTGTTTTTGATTCCATCTTTCGTTCGACTTATGATTGATTATTGCGGCAATTCTTCCCACAATTTCACCTCCTCTATAAGCAAGAAAATAGGTTGCATCACAATGATCGAAAGCAGGATTCTTACTTCTGTTAAGAGTAGCTCTCTCATCGTAAATTAAAGGAGGGACAAAATAATCATTCCCTTTATACAGATCGATACCAAAATGGATGAACTTCATTAAATCATCCTTAGATGTAACTTTTTTAATTATAACTGTCATTATATTAAATTATATTGGTTCTTATGCATGCAATTGTTCATTTACTCATATCCGACGCCTCACAAAGATAATGATTTTTTCATTTAACAGTAGATGACTATCTTATTCTTTGACTTTCTCTTTAAAATGCAGCCACCAACCCAAAACATCACTGACGTAGTTAACAGTTTCATCACCCCTAAAATAGCCATTTTTACAAACAGGATCGTTATAATACTGTTCTAATCGCTTTAACTGTATAAACTTTTCAACACTCCCATCCCATACATTTTCATCGGCACCATACTTTTTTGCAAGTGCTCTGGCATCGGTTATATGGCCTATGCCTCCATTATAAGAAGCTAATGCCAATTTTAAACGCTCATCGCTATTTTCTACAGAATTAAAAAAAACAATCAATTTTTGCAGATATTCGGCTCCCCCTCTAATATTAGCTTCTGGATCTATTAACATAGCACTATCAATCCCCAAAGAGGCCGCAGTGGCAGGCATCAATCCCATCAATCCCTTAGCTCCTGCCCACGAACTACCTTCACTATTAAATGTAGACTCCTGATAAGAAACTGCTGCAAGCAACCTCCAGTCTAACCCCACCGCTTCTCCATATTGCCTGAAATAGACATCATATGGAGATATCACCCCTTTCCCAAGACTACTTTTGAAAGTTGGTAAATGAACATCGGAGTATCCTTTTGCAACCTCAAAATATCTTTTTATAATTCGTAGATATGCCGGTTGAGCAACGCTCTTTTCGAACCAGTTGTTTAATGAATCGGCAAGTATAGGGCTATCCTTTCTAACAATCCACGACGATCTTTGATCGAAACTAATTGGAAGATGCACATCAATGTTGTTGAAATATGTTTGATTGAACTTTGCTAAGTCATCATCTGCAACGGTATATTCAATTTCACCTCGTGACACCATACGCACCAAGTCTTCTACAAGTGTTGTATCTCCGCTAATCTCTTCAATAATAATTCCCCCTCCCAGTTCATTATTAAGATTTGTTATTCTATCATGAAAGCGAGAACCTTTTATAACTGTTACTTTTTTGCCTATTAAATCAGCAACATCAGTAATCATAAAATCCATGTGTTGCACTCTCTGAACCAGCACTTGATGAGTAATTTGTTGCACACCGCAATAAAGAATTGAATCTCGCATTTCATTTGTAACAGGCATATTATATGCAATCACATCAGCCTCTCCCTTCTTAAGCAACTTCAACATTGAGTTGTAATTTTCTGCTACAATAATTTTTGTAGTAAGGTTGTATTGCCTACTAAACTCAGTTATCATGTCATAATGATATCCCATTGGCTGATCGCGATATATGAAATAGGATGTAGAAGAGTTTAAAGTTAGCACACGTAGTGTATCATTTTGTAGTATCTGAGGAAGGTCATATCCATTTTTAAGCTTACCCTCTTCGCCACACGAAACTGACAATGAAATTACGGTTAAAGATATTAGTAGAACTCTTATCATGCACTTTATAATATTAAAACTGCGGTAAATTTACATGTTTTTATCATTACTTGCTCATTTAAAATCAAATAAAGCATAAAAACAGAATGCTTTGAATTGCAATAAATATACCTCTTTGTCTTACTAGGCTTGATATTGTAAGGTTAAAATGATATATTTGAGAAAATTGACTTAATAAAAATGAAAAGCACCATTCTTTATTTTCTCTTTTTCTTTATTGGATTGCCATTAACAATTGAAGCTCAAAACTATAACTGGCGAGAGTATGTAATTCAGCTAGCAGAAGAGGAAGAAGCTAATGCCACAGCTATTGAAAACATGTACGAAGAGCTTTTAAGCTTAGAGCTCAATCCTCTTAATCTAAACACGGTAACAAAAGAGGAGCTGGAGGCAATACCTTTATTAAGTATTGAAGAGATAAATATGATTATTGATTTCCTCAAGTTTAACCGCCCCATAATGACAGTATATGAGTTGAGAAATGTACGAAACCTAAGCCACAGAACAATTCAACTTATTATACCTTTCTTTAATGTTGGTGATGCAGGGTTTAACAGAACTGATGAAGGATTAAGCAGAACTGATGCAGTTACAACAGGAAAAAGTCCTAATGTACATACACCTAAAAACCAGCTCTCTAATGCCCTAAAATATGGCAGACATGAGATTCAGATTAGATTTGACAAAACTCTTACACCCCGTGCAGGTTACGGTCAGTTTACTGATAGCATTCTTCAACGATATCCAAATCGCAAGTATAGAGGTGAAGATTATTACAACTCAATAAGGTACTCTTTTAAATACAGAGATAAAATTCAAATGGGCTTTACTGCCGAAAAAGATGCAGGAGAGCCTTTTCTTAAACAAGATTACCCTAAGGGCTTTGATCATTATGGCTTTCATCTTATTATTAATGATATAGGGAAATTAAAGACACTTGCATTAGGAGATTACAGGCTGTCGTTTGGACAAGGACTGATTCTTAATAATGATTTTATTGGTAGCAAGTCGTGGGGAGTTGACAACGTTACAAGACGCACGCTTAAGCCAAAGCGACATTTCTCAACTGCTGAGTATGGCTTTTTTAGAGGTGGTGCGGCTATGTTTGAATTGGGCAATATCTCACTTACAGCTTTCTATTCAAATAAACTTATTGATGCTAACATTTCAGAAGATGGTGATATCACATCATTTAAAGTTGATGGATTACATCGTACCCCACTAGAAATGAGCAAAAAAAGAAACACACGTGAGCAAGTTGTAGGCACAAATATAAATTACATAAGAAATCGATTTCAGACTGGTATTAGTGCTTTATATCACACATATAATAAAATGTATAATCCATCATTAAGAGAATATAACAAGTTCTATTTAAGAGACTCGTCTAATTATAATGCCAGCGTAGATTACTCTTATCAACTTCCAGGTTTTATTATTGCCGGAGAAGCAGCTGTGTCTAAAAATGGATCTGTGGCTACTATAAATTCAATGCAATACAGACCTTCAACAACAATTTCTTTTACTGCACTGCATAGATACTATCCAATATCATACAATGCTTTACATGCACAGGCGTTTGCTGAGGGAAGCAGAGCTCAGAATGAACAGGGTGTTTATATAGGAGCAGCCTTCAGTCCTTTCAAAAAGATTACAGTTGCCACGTATATTGATTTTGTTCGCTTTCCATGGCCCAAATATGGTGTAGATAAACCATCAAATGCAACCGACTTTTATTTACTGGGATCATATAATTTAACCCGACACTCATTCTTTGAAGCAAGATACAAATACAAGAAGAAAGAGAAGAATGTAAAAGAGGTCGAAACTAAGAATAATATTGTATTACCCTATGCTACCCATAAGCTACGTTTGCGTTATTCTATTGATAATAATATAGGTTGGAACTTCAGAACCACGGTAGATATAGCCAGATATAAAGTAAAGCAATCAGAAAAAGAACTCGGCCTCATGATTTCTCAAAATATAAATTACAAAAGTAGAAGCAAGCTATCTGCAAATACATATCTAGCAGCGTTTAATGCCGAAACATATAATGCCAGGCTTTTTTCGTACGAACGTAATTTACTAAGCACTTTTTATATGCCATCACTTTATGGAAAAGGCATGCGTTATGCCATAAACGGGAGGTATGACTTTTCAGCTGCTCTTTCATTATCCATTAAAGCAGCGCGCACAAGATACTTTAATAGAGACACTATTAGCTCGGGTGCAGATCAGATAAATGGTAATAGTAGAACCGATATTTACACCTATTTAAGATTGAGGTTTTAATCTAGTTATTTATATTCTACAAGATTTTCGAGCCTTTAATTAGTTATTTAATATTCAACCAGGCTATGGAGGTTCAATTTAGATATTCAATTATCAACAAGAATTTTGTATTTTTGCACACTTATGCACTCAATTATGGCAAACCCCCTACTACAAATAGATTCACTTACAAAAAGTTTTGGCGATTTACTCCTCTTTAATGAAATATCATTTGGTATTGCAGAGGGAGATAAAATTGGATTAATTGCATCCAATGGCTCTGGCAAAACAACACTCCTCAATATTATATCCGGAAAAGAACCTTATGATAACGGAAGGGTTGTATTCAGAAATGATATAAGGGTAGATTATCTAGATCAATCTCCTTCGTTTGCACCAGAGTTAACCGTGCTGGAAGCCTGCTTTAGTGTAGACAATGAGACAGTTAAGCTAATTGCCAAGTATGAAGAAATAATGGCATCAGCAAATCAGGATGGCTTGGATGAAATTCTTGCCAAAATGGATCTTTTGAATGCATGGGACTATGAACAACGTATAAAGCAGATATTAACTCAACTTAAAATAATTGATTTTAAACAGAAAATTGGAGAGCTGTCGGGCGGACAAGTGAAACGTGTTGCACTTGCCAATGTGCTTATTGGCGAGCCCGAACTGGTTATGCTTGATGAGCCCACTAACCATTTAGATCTTGAAATGGTAGAGTGGCTAGAAGAGTATCTATCTAGAAACAACATTAGTTTACTGATGGTAACACACGACAGGTATTTTCTTGATCGTGTTTGCACCAGCATAATTGAAATAGACAACAAACAATTATACCAATACAAAGGCAACTACTCATATTACCTCGAAAAAAGAGATGAACGTCTTGCTACAGAGGGCACTGAAGTAACCAGAGCCAAAAACCTTATGAGAAAAGAGCTGGAGTGGATGCGCAGACAACCCAAAGCCAGAGGCACTAAATCTAAATCGAGAATAGATGCTTTCTACACACTTGAAGAGAAAGCAAACAAGCAGAGAGATAATAGTAATATACAAATTGCTGCAAAAGGAGCATACATAGGTAAAAAGATATTTGAGGCTAAGAATGTAAGCAAAAGTTATGGTGACATCAAGATAACAAATGATTTCAACTACCTCTTTACCCGTTATGAAAAAATGGGAATTGTAGGAAATAACGGCACGGGCAAGTCCACATTTATAAAAATGCTACTAGGCGAAGTAGAGCCCGATAGCGGCACTTTTGAAATAGGAGAAACTATAAACTTTGGATATTATAGTCAGGACGGATTAAACTTTAACGACCAGACAAAAGTTATTGATGTTGTCACAAACATAGCGGAAGTTATAGATATGGGCGATGGCAAACACCTTACCGCATCGCAGTTCTTACTACATTTTATGTTCCCTCCCGAAAAACAACACAATTTTGTTTCTAAGCTAAGTGGAGGAGAAAAAAGGAGGCTATATCTCTGTACCGTCTTAATAAAGAACCCCAATTTTCTTGTTCTCGATGAGCCTACAAACGACCTTGACATCATGACACTTAATATTCTTGAAGAATATCTAGCCGGATTTAAAGGTTGCCTTATTGTGATATCTCACGACCGTTATTTTATGGATAAAGTTGTAGATCATTTATTGGTGTTTCATGGAGATGCTGAAATACAAAACTTCCCGGGTAACTACACTCAATTCAGAGAGTGGAAGTTAGAAAAAGAAAAGATAGAGGCCGAAGAAATAAAAGCCGAAAAAGCTGATAAAACTATAAAAGGAACAACTGAACAAGGCGACAATAAAAAAGAGAATAAAAGGAAATTGAGCTATCGCGAAAAGCAAGAATTTGAATTACTTGAGAAAGAGATAGAAGAGCTTGAAAACGAAAAAAAAGATATAACAACACAGCTATCCTCGGGCACCTTGTCAAATGATGAGTTGATTAACCACTCTAACCGCATAACAGAAATAATTGAGCTTATAGACGAAAAAACCATGCGCTGGTTGGAATTAAGCGAAATTTAGAATAAAAGTAATAATACAATTTTTTTATTACCCCATTGATATTAATTTTGCATGTTTTTTTTAAAAGAAAGTCGATGGAGTATAATGAATTATTTGCCCGCACCGAGTTATTACTAGGTTCGGAAACGATGAGGGAAGTTGCCTCAAAAAGCGTAATTCTTTTTGGAGTTGGAGGAGTTGGGAGCTGGTGTGCAGAAGGATTAATAAGAAGTGGTATCACAAAACTAACAATTGTAGATTCAGACAAAGTAGCAGTTGCCAATATCAACCGTCAACTTCCCGCCACCACCAAAACAGTGGGTATGCTAAAAGTAGAAGTTTTGCAAAACAGACTACTTGAAATAAACCCCAATGCAGAGATAACTTCTATACCCGAAATATATTGCCCTGAATCTGCAGAGTCATTCAATCTCAGTAAATACGATTACGTAATTGATGCAATAGACTCACTTTCAAATAAGATAGATCTACTATGCAGAGCCTCAGCTACAAATGCTGTTGTATTCTCATCAATGGGGGCGGGATTGAGGTTAGACCCCCAAAAAATAAGAGTTGCAGAGTTTAAAAAAGTAAGAGGATGCAAACTTGCTTATGCCCTTAGACAAAGATTGAAAAAGGGTGAAACTCTAAAAAAACCCATTCTCTGTGTTTATAGTGAGGAGATTAACAAAAACAACGGAGAAAATGCCTTAGCTAATGCAGACGAAAACAGCAGCTTTAGAAAAGCACGCATAAACGGAACAATGGTTCAAGTAACAGCAGTATTTGGCTTCACTCTTTCGGGATTAGTAATGCAAGATATTGTAAATGGCAATTCTCATAAAACTTTAAGCTGATAGAACTTTCAATCAAAATGCTTAACTTTGCGCTATCAAACAGCAACTTCCACAAGAAAAGTAAACAATCATTGGTATGAACATCGAACATATTTTACAAGAAACAATAATCAGTGTAATAAATGAGCTTTATGGTACAGTTGTAGATAAATCTCAAATAACACTGCAGAAGACAAATAAAGAGTTTAAAGGACATTACACCTTAGTAACCTTCCCACTCTTAAAAATTTCTCGTAAAAACCCCGAGCTCACCGCTCAAGAAATTGGTTTATACCTTTCGCAACATTCACCAATTATTTCTGAATACAATGTAATTAAAGGTTTTCTCAACCTCACAATTACAACAGAAACATGGCTTAAGCTATTTCAAACTATAGATAGCAACACCAATTATGGCTTTACATCAGTAGAAGAAGATGCACCATTATTTATGGTTGAATACTCCTCTCCAAACACAAATAAACCCCTGCATTTAGGTCACGTTCGCAACAAC
>JAAZCL010000296.1 GCA_012513315.1 Bacteroidales bacterium
GCATAGCGTATTTCAACCCAAGTTTGCGTGCTTTCTTTCCCTTTAACATCAATAAGACTTTCGTCCATTAGTTTCCTTAAGAAATATCCAGTTGTTGTATGTCCGTAGCTATACGGTTGAGCACGATATGCCATAAAGGTTCCATATTCTCCATTAACAGAGTTATCCATCACATTTCCCTTCCAAGTACTACCTGGATAAATGATAGAAGCTTTAAAGCGAGGTTCTAAATCCTCATAAGGTGGGCGTGTAGCGTCTGCTACATGGTAAGGAGTCCAGTCCATTTTTGTTCCATCTGCTTTTTCATAACTTTCCACCATCTCTTGCGTTGGTGTACCGAATGCTCCAAAATCATATCCGTCACTCAATGGAACGTAGTCGCGATCAAATCTGTGATTTGGTCCTGACTGATCATACTGAAACTCTAAGATAGATTCAGAGTTGTTACCTTTCCATGCATTTGCATAGTCATCAACTAATGTAAATTCACCAGAATTTATAACTTCATTAGCTGCATCATAAGCCACTTGCCAGCGCTCGGCATAGAGCATGGCACGCGATTGAAAGGCAAGCGCAGCATATTTTGTTAATCTTCCTTTATCAGCACTAGACGACCATTCTTTTGGAAGATTCTGAATGGCAAACTCTAAATCAGATTGTACTAAATCCCAAGTGTCTTTTTCAGAAGAGCGTTCTTTGTCTTTTTGCATTTCCTCTAAATCGGTGTATAGTATTACACCTCCATGACGTTTAGCCAATTGGAAATACATGAAACCACGGAAGAAACGAATTTGAGCTTCCAATAGGGTATTCTTTTCCTCTGAGAAAGTAGAATACTTTTCCATTGAGTTTAAAAACTGATTCATTCGTCTTATTTTATCATAACCATCATTCCAGTTGTCATAAAAACAGCTGGCAGGTGTAACAGTAGTTGGGTTGAACACATAGTTGTTTGGGTGTCCTGCTTTATGACCTAAAGCATACGATCCGTATTTGAATGCATCTGTCAAACTCTCGGTCAAACTTCCTTCGAATTGTTCATCACCAAATTGACCATACTGATGTAAGTAGGTATAAAACCCATTTACATATTTATCTGCACTGGCCTCACTCTCCCAAACTACCTTATCAGATAGTTTATCGGTAGGAGTTAGATCCAACCAATCGTCGCAGCTACTTACTAATAATAGCAGAACGATTAAAATTTGTATATTAAATATTTTTCTCATCATTTTTATTGTATTATAGTGTCAAGTTAAGACCAAATGAAATTGTTCTTTGTTGGGGGTAATATCCATTGTTTACTCCTGGTTGTTCAGGGTCGATATTGTATTTTGTAAGTTCACTAAATGTGAAGATATTTGATCCTTCAGCATATACTCTTAATCCACCAAACCCAATTGATTTTATTAGACGGGGAGGAATTGTATATCCTATTTGGAAAGTTTTCAGACGTAAATAATCTCCCGATCTGTACCAATGTGTTGAGGAGTAAGCGTTGTTTGAACTTACAATAACCAATGAGAGACGAGGGAACTCTGCATTTGTGTTTTCTGGTGTCCATGAGTTTTCGGGTAGGAAAGTTGGACTATTACCTCCATGATAAAACATTTCTGTAAATGCTGTGTCATCCATAATACCTTCCGAACCTGGCGATGTGTAAACTCCAGTAAGAGCAACTGTTCTGCCAAGACCACCTTGAAAAAGAATGTCTATGTCAAAACCTCTCCAAGCACCATTTAAGTTTAGTGAACTTTGGAATTTTGGATAAGCACTTTTGCCAACATATCCCATATCTTGATCATAACTTATTTTTCCGTCACCATTACGATCTTTATATTTTATATAACCAGGAAGCACAGGTTTGCCATCCATAGTAGGTGAATTATCAATCTCTTCTTGCGATTGGAAAAGTCCTTCAGCTATATAACCTAGTTGTGAGCCTACTTCTTTTCCTGTCAGTTTTCTGTAATCAGGGGTGTTTTCTGAATCACCAGCATAATAAAGCCATCTACGTTTAGTATATGAGCCAAGTAGCTTAACACCATATTGAAATTCGCCGATATTATTGTTATGACTCAATGTAAAATCGAAGCCACGGTAATCAATCTCATTTTTGTTTTCAACACTAAAGTAATAGCCACCCATTGATGGAGGATAAGAACCACCAACTGCTGCCAGTAAATCATATTCATGTTTGTAGAAAAAGTCTAGCTCAACCCCAAACAAACCGTTCCAGGCATTGAAGTCAACTCCAATATTGTAACTTTTTGCTTTAGCCCATCCTAAATTTGGATTTCCCAATGTGGATGCATATACCATACTTTGGCTTCCACCACCTAAGATAACAGCATTAGTTCCAATGGACATAAGGTCTAAGTACTGATATGCACTAACAGCCGATGTGGCAGATTTACCTATCCCACCTCTTAATTTCAGGTTGTCAACAATATCTGATTCGAACCACTCTTCTTGATCCATTCTCCAACCAAGAGATATGGCAGGGAGGTCAACCCAACGTGA
>JAAZCL010000297.1 GCA_012513315.1 Bacteroidales bacterium
AAGAGGTACAATGTAACGTGTAACATTTACGTTACGCAGTGATATATCTTTTGCCATCTTATTGCAAAGATAAGATAATTGATTGTAGGTATCGGTTAAATTTCAGAAGATTCCACTAAGATACAGCCACTATTATGCATTTCATTTAATGCTACCTTATCATCACCCTGTTGCGCATTAACCGCTGCAATAGCATCAGTTATCACATAAGTGTGAATTCCTTTATTTATAGAGTCTAATACACTTTCCTTCACACAGTAATCGGTTGTAAGTCCACAAACATAAAGTGTGGTAACCTTATTATTGGTAAGGTATTCGCCAAAATTAATATTAGTTGCTTCAAAGGCTGAGTACCCATCATCTTTGTTATCTGTGCCTTTCTTTAATTTAAGGTCTATGTTGTTACTATTTAAAGCGGGGTGAAACTCTGCACCATTAGTTCCTGCAACACAGTGCACAGGCCATTTCTCAAAATGAACAGTTTCTTCGGGATGCCAATCTTGAGAAGAGATAACTAAATCGAATTTATCCATTAAGCCGTTTATCACCTCTACAACCTTATCACCATCTTTCACACCCAAAGAGCCACCTGGGCAAAAATCATTCTGAACGTCAACTATAAGTAATGCTTTTTTCATTTCAATAATTATTATTCTATTAATATCTATAACAAAAACAATTGTGAAGCTGTTCATAATTGTTTTATGTGAATATATTCATATTTAAAGATAAAAAAAATAGTATGATAAAAAGATGTATTTTTGCGCAAATTTTAAATTCACATTATGAACTACTTACTAACAATTGGGCTATTACTTTTTTCAAACATTTTTATGACTTTCGCCTGGTATGGTCATTTAAAACTAGCCGAATATAGCTGGTTTAGCAAATTGTCACTTTTTGGTGTAATTCTAATTAGTTGGCTTATAGCTTTCTTCGAATATTGTTTTCAAGTGCCCGCCAATCGTATAGGATATGAAGGCAATGGAGGTGAATTTTCTTTGTTGCAACTTAAGATTATTCAAGAAGTTATAACTCTGGTGGTTTTTGTTGTTTTCTCGGCTATTGCATTTCAAACTACCATAAAATTTAATCATATTATCGGGTTTGTGTTTCTCATACTAGCAGTGTACTTTATATTTAAATAGTCTATTAAAGAAAAAAATCACTAATTGTAGTGATTGTATGGCATGGTATTTAAATATTACTTTGTAACATTGATTAAAACAATGAAACATAATTAAAGAACAGAATGATTAAAAAAATGTTTTTGGCTATAGTTGCTGTGGTTATTAACTTTTCGGCCTTTTCTGAAATAAAGAAAGGAGATATAGTTATTAAAGAGAATATCGTATCAGAGGATGTGAATCCTCAGGATACAATAAAGGTATATTATCTTGATGAGTTTGTGATTACGAGTTCAGTAAAAGAAACAAACAATCTTAAAAATATGCCCAATGCAGTATCAGTTGTTACGCCACAACAGCTGCAGGATACACAAATTGAATCGCTGCCCGATTTGAGCTCATATATCCCAAACTTCTTTATTCCTAGATACGGATCAAAGGTATCTACACCTATCTATATACGTGGTATTGGCGCTCGCTTAGGCTCACAAACTGTGAGTATGTATGTTGATAATGTTCCCAGCTTTAACCCTTCCGCATTCGATTTTGAGTTTCAAGATATACAACGCGTCGAGGTGTTACGTGGTGCACAAGGCACCCTTTACGGCAGAAATGCAATTGGTGGAATTATAAATCTTTATACACTTTCTCCCCTTTCATATCAGGGAACACGTGTGAAGTTGAGTGGAGGTAATTATGGACAGATGTCGGCAATGGGCTCTCACTACAGCAAAATATCAGACAACTTCGGGGTTTCTGCTGCTGCATATTACAAGCGTGACGATGGCTTCTTTATGAATAGCTATACAAATCAAAAGATAGATGATTCAGAAAATGCAGGTGCAAGAGTAAAATTTGAGTGGCAGGCTACACCAAATTTTAAAGCACTTTTGTTTAGTAATTACGACTATGTAACAGGTGGTGCTTTCCCATATATGCATATAGATTCTACTGCATCTAGCTTCAATGAACCATCTTCATATGATCGTCACCTTGTTACAAACGGTCTTTCGCTAGATTGGAAAAGAAACGGTTACAGCATTCACTCTACAACAGGTTATCAGTATTTGAAGGATGATATGAAAATGGACCAGGACTATACTTCCAAATCTGTATTTTCTATTAATCAGTTTCAAGAGCAGCACTCGCTTAGTCAGGAATTAACGTTTAAATCGGCCACTACAGGCAGATACAGCTGGGTAGTGGGTGCATTTGGGTTCTATGACAAAAGAACTATCGATACACCTGTTGCTATAAAAGAAGATGGTATGGTTGCAATGCAAGGGCATTTAGATGTTGCAATGCAAAGAATGGGAGCACCTTTAAGAATTGTATATGCTAACGATAGAATTGATTTGCCGGGTATTTACACCAAACCTTCAAAGGGTTTTGCTCTTTTTCATCAATCAACGCTCAACAATCTTTTCGATCTGAAGGGCTTGTCTGCAACTTTTGGTATAAGGTTCGATTATGAGCATGCAGGCATAGATTTCTCAACAGAGAGTGATGGAGGAGATGTAAATCTGCAATTTCAGATACCGAACAGACCCATGCCTCCTATGTTTGTTGAGGGTGACACTCTTATAGAGGGGTCTTTCAATAGAGACTTCGGACAATTCCTTCCCAAATTTGCACTTAAGTATGAGTTCTCGCCAACATCAGTAATATATCTTTCAGCATCAAAAGGATATAAAACAGGAGGATATAACGAGCAAGTGTTTTCAGAAGTATTGCAAAATGCTCTATCGGCTTCAATTATGAAAAATGCTATGAGTGGAATGCCTCCAGGAATGTTCCCTGGCGGAACTCCAGGTGCAGGAGGAGCGCAATCAGTTTCTTTGGAAGAAATGCTATCCTATGATCCTGAAACTAGTTGGACGTACGAGCTAGGCGGTCGTTACGAGCTGCTAAACAATAAGCTGTCTTTAACTTACGCTTTGTTTTACTCTCAGGTAAATGATATTCAAATTATTAAATTAACCCGACAAGGCACCTCAGGCAGAACGGTTGAGAATGCTGGTAAGTCTGAAAGCAAAGGTTTTGAGTTGAGTTTAAAGTACAGTCCACTAAGAAATTTATCTTTCTATGGTGATTATGGATTTGCCGATGCACGATTCAGCAATTATGAGTTCGAAAGTGGAGAAGTGGATGATGATGGAAATCCAATAATGGCTAACTACAACGGAAACTATATCCCCTTTGCACCACAACACACTTTAAGTTTGGGTACAGGATATGTTCATAACTTTAGAAATGGATCATTTATAGAAAGAGTTACTACAAATATTCAGTATTTGGGAGTAGGTAAAATCTATTGGACAGAATCAAACACCGATGACAGTGGGAATGAGCTTTATCAACCCTTTTATGGAACGGTAAATGGATCTATTTCAGCCGAAAAAGGAGCTTTTGCATTAGAGCTGTGGGGTAAGAATATTTTCAATACCAAATATCATTCGTTTCTGTTTGAAGCATCTGATATGACAACGGGAGATGTAAATAAATTTGTTCAGAATGGATATCCAACACGCTTAGGAGCTACCATAAGATATACATTTAACAGATAAGTCGCATAACAACCTGTTCTATATTAATATTCTTCTGGTGATCATCAAAATTGTAATGATTACTGAAGCGGCAAGCAATATAATAATTACAGCCCATTCCCAGCGTTTGGGCTGTTTCTTTTGTTCTCGTTTAGCTTTTATGAATAGCAAAGAGCCAATTGCATAAAATAGTATAGATAGAAACAGATACTTAATACCTACCGCAAATATTACATACAAAGAGTATATTGTTCCAAGAATAGCTATTACAAGATAATGAGTAGATTCGTTCTTCCTGTTTATAAACGCAATTTTCACAGCATAAAGAGATGATAAAAGATAAGGAATAAGCACTAGTGTAGTACCTATTGTTATAGCTGCCAAATAAGTCTCGTTTAATTGAGGCGATAATATCGAAATCAGAAATATCTGAGTAAAGCATTGTGTAAGTAGCAACGCATTTACAGGAGTACCTTTTTTATTAACTTTCTTAAAAGTACGTGGTAGCACACCTTCTAATGCAGCAGCGTAAAGTGTTTCAACCGAAAGCATAATCCAAGATAAACTAGCCCCTAATACTGAAACCATAATTCCTAACTTAACAATAACAGCACCTGCAGCACCAACAGCAGTCTGTCTTAGCACCAGTGACAACGGAGTCTCTGCCTCTGCTAAATCTTTAGCAGATACTGATGACATAGCTATAAAAGTTATTAGCATATACACAGCCAACACTATCAGCAAAGATATTATTATAGACCACCTAACTGTTCTCTGGCTTTTAGCTCTTCCAGACAAAACTGACGCTGCCTCCATTCCCACAAAGCACCATAAGATAATAGCCATAGCACCTTTTATTTGCAACATCGGAGCTGTAGGTTCGCCAGTTGAGGCAAGTCTGTTTTGCCAATCCGAAACTTCAAACAGATCGCTTTTAACCAACGCAAACCCCAATATAATTATTAGGATAATAGGTATTAGCTTGGCTGTAGTTACAATAAAATTTAAAATAGCACCCTCCCTTATTCCGGCCATTAATATTAGGTAGAACAACCAGAGTAATACAGAGCCTATTAAAAAAGCATGCAAAGGAGACAAGGCATGAACACCAAGCAAGTCGTTTAGTGTTTTAAAAAAAAGAGCCAGATAACTCACATTGCCTAGCCATCCTACCGACCAATATCCCCATGCAGAATTAAAACCCATAAAATCACCAAACCCATCGCGGGCATATGCAAATACACCACTTTTTAATTCAGGTTTCCGTGCCGCTAGATAAACAAAAACAAGAGCAAGCATTAGTGCTCCAAACCCTCCAATGAGCCATGCAATCGTTGCACCTTGAGGATTGGCTACACTAATCAGATCTTTAGGCGAATTGAATATGCCTGAGCCTATCATGGAGCCCAAAGCAATAAAAACCAATAACCATAAACCTAATCTTTTATCTTTTTCTTGCATATGTCTCAGATCGAGCTATTTGAATAACCAAATAAACAGAATCACAATTAAAAGCGATGGCAGCATATTCATTATTCTTAGCTTCTTAATTCCCAAAATATTAATTCCTAGTCCAATCAATAAAATCCCACCCACATTGGTGAGTCCCAAAATAATATCATCAGTAAAAAAGCTGGCTGCATACCTTGCAATAATAGTAATTGTAGCTTGAAAAATAAAAAGGGGAACAGAAGAGAAAAGTACACCAACACCCATTGCAGAGGCAAGCAGTATTGCAGAGAAGAAGTCCATCGACGATTTAGTGAAAAGCAAATCTGGCGAACCACCTGTGCCCTCTTGAATAGTACCTAAAATTGTCATTGAACCAACACAAAACAATAGAAACGACGTAACTAAACCCTCAGAAAACTTCTCGCTACCAATTTTGAATCGCACTTTTAGATATTCACTAAGTTTTTCTACACCTCTTTCAAGATCGCACCATTCACCAATAAGTGAGCCTAAGGCAAGGCTGCTCACTACTATTAATATCTTCTCCATGCTCACCGCCATAGAGGCGCCTATGGCCAGTGTGAACAGTCCTATTGCCTGAAAATAGATTGTAGTAACACGGTCTGGCATCCTTTTTTTTAGAACCAAACCTATGAATCCTCCAATTATTACTGCTGCAGTATTTACAAGAGTTCCTATCATATCTAAACTGTAATACTGCAAAAGTATTAAATTATATGATACAATTTTCAAAAATAAAGTTGAAGACCAATTGTTGCCTGATTTGCTTCAGGTCCTTTATTGTTTCTAAAGAGGCTAAAAGGGCAATACGAAACAAAAAATCCAAAATCATTAACCCCTCCTTGAGCCAAAAAATCAAGAGTAACGGGGCGGATATTAAGGTCGCCAGGAAATTTTGTTTTCTGTTTTCTATTATTGTCATCATTCCACCATATACGCGAGGTTGAAGCAGTCTTTACTTTAGCTACAACACCCGCATTCAGAAAGAAATATGAACCTCTTCCTAAGTTCCAGTTAGATTCAAAAAGTAAAGGAAACGTTAGGTATGTATAATGCAAACGCGATTTTTGGTACTCTTCATTTGGTGCAGTTGTTGTTATTACTTACTTTTACTATCTTTCTTAATCTCGTTTAATGCAGATAATGCCAACGATTCGTCGTTTATAAACTCAAAAAGTGGTGCAAGCTTCTTTAAGTCTTGCGGTAACTCCTCATTTGCAAAGTAATAACGCAACACTTGTTCATCTGCTGCAGTTGTTTCACCTTCAAAGTATTTATCAATTAACTTGCGTATATCTGTATTCATTTTTCTGCATATTTTGATAATACAATAAGTATAATTCTCTAACTCGTTTACGTGCCCTTGAAAGATTATTGCGTACTGCCTCTGGTGCTATTCCCATAAGTTTTGCTATTTCATAGGTTTCATAACCTTCAATATCTTTCAGTTGCAATATGCGATGCTGGAGTGGTGGAAGTGTGTTTATAATTCTATGAATAGCTTTAATGAATCAGGTAAACTTGTATTGCTTTCCTGGTTTATTAGCTCCATTTCATCTGTAGATGACTTCCTACTACGAACCCTATCTATACTTAGGTTTTTTACCATAGTAGTGCCATAGGCTTCAACATTCTGGAATTCACTGAAACGTTCACGAAAGTGCCAAATTTTAAGACATACATCCTGAACCACATCTTCAGCATCTTGTAAGTTGCCTGTTATATCACGGGCAACTAAGAGAAGTGAGGGGCGTAGCTTAATCACTATTCTTTTGAATTCAACAATATCCATTCTTATATATACGACGTTTGTAGAGGGCAAAACGTATCATTGGTTGTTAATGTTTTTTGATTTATTGCATAGTGCTACTATCATGAGGTTGCAAAATATTTGCAAATTTACTAATTAGAAGTCAAGCCTCAAGTATAGATTTATTATTAATTTATGAATAAAAAAAACTTATCTTTGTGTAAACAAAAAATAATAAAGTATATATGTACAACTGGTTTGAGTGTAAATTGAGATATGATAAGATGCTTGATACAGGCATCCAAAAAACAGTAACAGAGCCATATTTGGTAGACGCATTATCGTTTACAGAGGCCGAAGCAAGAATTATTGAGGAGATAAAACCATACATCTCAGGAGAGTTTACTATTTCTGATATTAAGCGTGCAAAATTCTCCGACACATTTTTTAATGAAACTGGCGATAGATATTTCAGAGCCAAATTATACTATATTACTCTTGATGAGAAGAGTGGCTCAGAAAAGAAAACAGCAGTAAATATGCTTGTACAAGCAACATTACTAAAAGAGGCGGTTGAGATAATTGAAACCGAAATGAAGAAGACGATGATAGATTATAGCATTGCTTCAGTTACAGAAACAGCATTAATGGATGTATTCCCTTATTCAGGTGATAAAGCAAGTAAAAAGCAAGAATGAGTATAAAATCAAGTATTAAGAAATTAGCAGAAAGTGTTCCCAGTGAAGTTAAGATTGTAGCGGTATCTAAATTCCATTCCACTGATGAGATAATGGAAGCTTACGAAGCTGGTCAGCGTATATTTGGAGAGAGCCGTGTACAGGAGTTAGTGCAAAAGAACCATGAACTTCCAAAGGATATTGAATGGCATTTTGTAGGCGGTCTGCAACGCAATAAAGTTAAGCAGATAGCTCCTTTTATATCATTAATACATAGCATTGATAGTGAGCGACTCATGCGTGAGGTTAACAAGCAAGCAGCTGCAAATAATCGCACTATACCGTGTTTGCTACAGATACATGTTGCCGAAGAGGACACAAAATCGGGTTTCACCCCCGATGAGTGTTTGCAGTTTTTATCAAAGGGTGTATTGAAAGAATATACTCATGTGAAATTTGTGGGTATAATGGGAATGGCAACCTTTACAGATGATGAAGACAAGGTGCGCAGCGAATTTCAAGAATTGAGGCAATTATTTGATAAAGTGAAGTTACAATACTTTGCAAATGACTCTGATTTTAAAGAAATATCAATGGGTATGACAGGCGACTATCCAACTGCCATTGAGGAAGGAAGCACTATGATAAGGGTTGGTACTCTTATATTTGGAGAAAGGTAAGCACTACTTATAGTAGATCTAATTATTTTTTGATATGCCATATCGATTTTATCAATAATAATTTATACATTTGCTAAAGTATTAAATTTTGAAAAACAATAATTTAGCACATGATTACTTTAGAAACAACATTTGCAGGATTAAAACTCAAAAACCCTCTTATTGCAGCAAGTAGTGGTTTAACTAACTCTGTAAGCAAAATAGTAGAACTAGAAAATGCTGGAGTTGGCGCAATAGTACTAAAATCGCTTTTTGAAGAGCAAATTGAGAATCACTCAGAAAAGCTTTCTCAAATTACAGATTACCCCGAAGCCGGAGACTATATTAATACCTATATTCAAATGAACCATATGGGTAAATATTTAGATCTCATTCGTTCGGCAAAAGAAAAATGTAGTGTACCAATAATTGCTAGCATCAATTGTTATAAGTCGGCAAAATGGATAGATTTCGCCAAAACCATTCAAGATGCAGGAGCAGATGCTTTAGAATTGAATTTATTTGTGCTAAATGCAGGAGAGTTTGATGATAACTATCTTGAAGATACCTATGTTAACATATTAAGAGAGATAAAAAAAGTTGTTCATATCCCTGTGATAATAAAGATGTCAAAAAATATCAGTAATCTGCCAGGTTTAATATCAAAACTAAAAGCTCTTGGTGCAGATGGAATTGTGCTTTTTAATCGTTTTTATCAACTAGATATTGATATAAATAGTATGGAGATTACTTCAGGACCAGTATTTAGTAACCCGACAGATTTTAGCGATACACTTAGATGGACAGCAATAGTTTCGGGTCGTGTGCCCGATTTCGATATAGCTTGTTCTTATGGTATACACTCATGGGAAGATGCTATCAAGGGGATTCTTGCAGGAGCAGGCAGCATACAGCTTTGCAGCGTTTTGTATGAACAAGGAGTGGATGTGGTAACAAATATGCTTACATGCATAGAAGAGTGGATGGATCAAAACAACTACTCCAACATAGAAGAATTTAAAGGAAAACTTAATTATGCGAATATTAAGAGTCCTTATATGTACGAAAGAGTGCAGTTTATGAAATATTTCTCAAGTTATAAATAAAAATATGAACATTCAACAACTCGAATATATAATTGCAGTAGATACTTACCGTCATTTTTCAAAAGCGGCAGAGGCTTCATTTGTAACTCAACCAACATTGAGTATGATGATTCAGAAGCTTGAAGATGAACTGGGGGTTAAGATATTCGACCGCTCTCAGCTTCCTGTGCAGCCCACTGAAATTGGCAAGCTTATTATCGATCAAGCACGTATTGCCGTTGCACAGGTTAATCAGATCAAAGAAATAATTCTGGAGGAGAAGGGTGTAGTAAAAGGTGTTTTCCGTTTGGGAGTCATTCCCACCGTTTCTCCCTACTTATTACCTAGTCTGATGCAGGTGCATCACGATAATAAATATGATGTACGTATTGTAATATCCGAGCTTACTACTGAGCAAATTTTATTGGGATTGTCTAACGACTCACTCGATGGAGGAATATTGGCTACTCCACTCAAAGAGGCAACAATAAGTGAGAAACCAATTTATTATGAGCAGTTCTTTGCTTATGTCTCACCTTATGAAAGAGCATTATATGCAAAAAACGCGCTCGACGAAAATGATCTTAACACGGCAAGATTATGGTTGCTAGATGAGGTTCACTGTTTTAGAACTCAAATTCTTCATCTATGTAATCTTAAGAAAAGAAGAGGTGCAAACCAGTCTATATTTTCATACGAAGGAGGTAGCATAGATACGTTGATAAGTATTGTTGATAAAAACGAAGGTCTTACAGTAATTCCCGAAATGGCAATAGCCAATCTTACCGAAGAGCAAAAGAAGAATGTGCGACCGTTTAAAAATGCAACACCCGTTCGTGAAATAAGCCTTGTTACCCGAAAAGAATTTATAAGAGAACGACTAATTGATCTTATAGTTAGTGAAGTTAAAGAGGCTGTTCCTGTTTCTTTGCAGGATGAGGCAATGAAAAAATATGTAATTCCTTTATAAGAAGCATAGAATTTAATATTCCTATTGTCCTACAAAAGCTTTACTTAAGTAGTAATTTGGTTATACTTTGACCGTACCTCGGTCGTACCTCGTTCGTTTAAATAGACGGTTAAGCGAACAAGGTAAGAGCAAAATAAAAATTATGTAATTATAAATAACGGGCAACCCTCAATGGAAGGTTGCCCGTTATCTTTTTACTAGGAAAAATATATTATCACAACATTATTTTTGTTCCTACAAAAATAGTCCTTGGCATTCCCGGTCCATAAATATAATTATTGGCACGGCCAGCCCCTGTATCAAAATCGCTCTGATATGAGTTGAATATATTTTGAATACCTGCGTTTAACTCAACTTGAGTATCGCTATGTATATTTATAATATAGGCTACTTTGGTATTTAGCTCAAAAAAAGTGGGTGATTCTTTTGTGATATTAACTTTAGAAAATCTGTCAATCCCTTCAACACCAAAGCCAGCATCATGCGGTACAAGCATACTACCGGTGTAGTTGCCCGAGAGTGAAGCCGACAATTTATTTGTAGGAGTGTAAGTTGCTACTAAGTATGCATAGCTGTTTGGTGTGCGCATCATTCTTTTAGTTGGTATAACCTCGTCTAATTCCTGTTCTTCAGGAGTTTGGGGTTCCCACCATTTTCTCTCCTCTTCATACAAGCTACGTTGAAGTGTGGCCCCTGCTTGTAGGTCTAATTTACTTCCTAATACCGCTCTTCCTTCGAGGTTTACTCCATATACCATAGCTCCAAAATCTGCGTTTTCGATATAAATTTCATTGCCACGTCGCACCTCAGTAAAAGGATTGTTTAGTTTAGTATAGAACCCCTCAATTAGTAAATTAAGAATACTGTTGTTGTTTACCTGATGATACATGTCCACAGAACCACTAATACTTTTTGAACGCTCCTCACCTAAATTGTCTGAGAGAATTCTAATAATCTGTTCGCCACCAGCTATATCAACATGAAGGTTTTCGTCGAATATTTGAGGAGCACGAAACCCTTCGCTATAAGTTAACCGTAGATTAATATTCTCAGTAGGGTTGTATCGTAAATTAAGCCTGGGACTAAATATAGCATTATTTACAAGGTTGTGCTTGTCGAGCCTTCCACCCAATAAGAAACTCCACATCTCTGTTTTCCATTCATTTTGAAGAAACCCACTTAAAGTATGTGTCTCTTGAGATAAGCTCTCGGTGCGATATCCGCTTATGTCTTCTAGTTCACTCCCTAGGTATTCACCACCTAAAGTTAAATCGGCGGGCATAAACCACAGATTGTTGAATGAGCGGATGTAGTGACCTCCAACCTGATATGTTAGCTCAGATGTTTTGCCAAATGAGTTAATTCGGAGCTGATTATTTTCGATAATATTATTAATATTGTCAATTTCATCACCCGACATTCCCGGTTCAACCGATGGAATATTTTTATTGAAAGGAATGCCCGCTCCATAATAGCTTCCTCTGTTAGTATGACTAGCAGCGGCATATAGATTCAACTTGTTCTTCTGATCTGATGAATATTTATCGAAACCAAGAGAACCACTGTTTATGTAATGCTCTACCTGTTCTGTTATATAACTTTCATAAGGTTGCAGGTCTAGCCTGTCGCCACCACGACGAAACTCATGTATATTTCTATATTCCAATGTCAGTCTCGAATATGTACCAGTTTTTAGAAAGGATCGAAATCCCATCGATCTGTTTTTAATTGATGGCAGCTCTGTAAAACCATCCCCATCAATATCAAAACCATCTCTTATGCGATGCTGACCGTAAACCATAATACCTGCATTTCGAGTATCATTTACAATTGATGCATTAAAAGTAGTGTTGTTTTCTAATGTGCCCGTTGCATTTATGCTTGAAAGTGTATGAGAGAATTCGCCAGAATTTCTAATAGGTTCGCGAGTGATAATATTTATGGTGCCACCTATAGCATTTGCGCCAAAAAGTGCAGAGCCACCGCCGCGTACCACCTCAATTCGTTCAATCATATTGGCAGGTATTTGTTCCAATCCATAAACCCCTGCTAATGCACCAATCATAGGTCTCGAATCTATCAGTATTTGTGAATATGAACCCTCCATACCGTTTATTCGCACCTGTGTAGTGCCACAATTCTGACAATTGTTCTCCACCCTTAGTCCTGGTTGAAATCGCAACCCATCAGACAAAGTCTTGGAGTTTGTTACATCCAATGTCTGCATATTTAGCACACTCACAAGAGAAGGGGCAGTTCTTCTAGTGGTTTCATTCCTATTGGCTGATACAACCACTTCGTTAAGAGAAGTAGCCGACTCCATAAGTTCAATGTTCACTTCAAGTGATTTGCCCGCTTCAATAGTTACATCCTGTGTAACTGTAAAAAATCCTATCATTGAAACTTCAAGAGTGAATTGGCCAGTTGGTAGATTTCTTAAGAAGTAGTGTCCGGTTGCGTCAGTGGTTATTCCTATAGTAGTGCCTTGAAGTTTAACTGTTACGTACGGCAGATGTTCTTTGGTTACTTTGTCTAAAACGTGTCCAAATATATTTGCATCAGTTTGATTTGGGCTGTTATTTCCCGTTATATTATTGTTTATAGCAAAAGCCATAAGGGCTATTATGATAAATTTCCTCATTATTTTTTATATGATTTGTGAATGTTATTTTTTTAATCCCAACTCTTTGAATATAGCTGTTATAAACATGTGGTAATGCTTATAGATTTTATTCAAATTCAAGATTAAGTTAATCTGATTATGTCTTTTATAAAGACTTATGGAATTAGCATGAGGAAGGGAGGAGCTCTCAGTTGCAATGGTGATGCAGAGCTTAAATGATGAATTTGTTGATAAAGGTTAGAGTATAAAAATCTATTTCCAGTTATATTACCCGTCAGGTCAATAACTGGAAGTATATCTGAAGTAAAAGAACTGTTAAAAAGCTGGTCGAGAAGTTCAAGCTCATTATCGGAGTGCTGGTGTGAAGTAGAATCACCAAGGTTAAATGGGTGAGAGTGAACATATCTAATGTTGTTTATGACGTGAGAGTGGGTAAAAAGAGTAATGCTGAATACATAAAGTGTAAACAGCAAGGGTAAAAACCATATCAATCTCTTTTGTCTGTCTTTCAACATAAGCAAGCAAATATATATTATTTATATGTTTGTTCAATTTTGTTTAAAATATATTAACAAATGTTCGATTGTAAGGAACCAGAAAATCTGAGAATTGGCGCTCTCACTATTTGAGATTTTTGTACTACCTTTGTAGCTGGAAAACTGACATTTATGGATCCGTATGCAATAATAAATAAATACTACAAAAAAGGAACTAAAATTTATGATATCTATATGTCGCATTGTTCAGATGTGGCTAATAAGGCTTTAGATATTGTAAAAAAGCATCCCGAGCTAGCAGTAGATGTTAAGTTCATTGAAGAAGCTGCTATGCTTCACGATATAGGAATTTTCAGAACCAAATCACCCAAAATTGCTTGTGAAGGCAATATGCCTTATATATGTCATGGGTATCTTGGGAATGAAATCTTAGTGAATGAAGGTTATCCAAAACACGCATTAGTATGCGAAAGACATACCGGAACCGGTCTTAGTCTAGAAACAATTATTGAAAGAGGGTTGCCAATACCTCATAGAGATATGCGCCCACAGAGTTTAGAAGAAAAGATAATCTGTTTCGCCGATAAGTTTTACTCTAAATCTCAGTTGGGTAAAGAAAAATCTGTAAAACGAATCAGACAAAGCCTCAAAGCACATGGTTGGCATCAAGTTGAAATTTTTGATGAATGGTGTGATTTGTTTTTGTGAAAGTCTGGCAAACTATTTGCAGTATGTATTCATAGAAGTGAAAAAATAAAATATTAATATATGAAACGAAATACAAATCAGCATAATGACGAGTTTTCAGGCAAGTCGGAAAATTTAAACTCAGAGGAAAAGGTTCAAGAGGCTTTTAACAATGAGGACAATTTGACAGAGGAGAGCTTAAGCGAGACCGAAGTTGAAGAGCCAATGCAAGAAGTTGAAAAGTTACAACAGGAGTATGATGAGCTTAACGATAGTTATCTTCGACTTAATGCTGAGTTTGACAACTTTCGCAAACGCACGATAAAAGAAAAAGCTGATATTATAAAAAGTGGAGGGGAAAGGGTGTTAAATAACATAATTACCTTAGTAGACGATTTTGAGCGAGCGCTCACTGCCCTTCATTCATCTCACGACAGAGATGCTATGCTTGAAGGTATGGACTTGATCTACTCTAAGTTCCTAAGTTTCCTTAAGCAAAACGGAGTGGAAGAGATTGAAGCGTTAGGTCTTCCTTTCGACTCAGATAAGTTTGAGGCAGTAACAACTATTCCGGCTAAAGA
>JAAZCL010000298.1 GCA_012513315.1 Bacteroidales bacterium
ATAATTCTCTACATGCCAATTATAAGCACGACTCCCTTCCATATACATTTCGCGAGCATACCAATCGCCCTGTCCAGGCTGACATTGCGGTCCCCAGTGCGACCAAATACCAAACTTAACATCCCTAAACCACTCAGGCGCTTCACCATATTGGGCAAGCGACTCCCATGTAGGTTCATATGTTCCTCCCATCATCTGCTCATGCTTTTCATTGCATGAAGACAGCAATAATGTAAAAAATAATACTGCAATAATGTTGAATTTCATCTTATTAGTAATTTTTTATTTGTCTGCTGAGCAGTTCATTTATAAACAATTATACACAATTGATCTGCTCATTAAATCTTTAAAACCTAACCGTAACCTTCTTCCCCTTAAAATCAACCACTTTATTGGTTTTCCCAACAAGCACAATGTTGAATTTCCTTTCTAACAACATACCTGGAAATTCACCCTTGCGGTCACTTATTGTAAGAACATTTTTCGCATCGTTCCACGTAAATGTGATAGTAGAATAAATACCTTTTTCGTAATTATAGTTATCGTTTTCATCTTCATAAAGAGTAAACTCACCATCAGCACCCTCATAAACTCTAAGCTCCAGGTTGTCCCAGTTCTTTTCTGTTGCATACTGCACTTTTGGTCCAATAGGCAAAATACTACCCGCTTTAATGTATAAAGGAATCAGATCGATGCTAGTCTCACGTGTAATTTCCTGTCCACCCTCAAAAGTTTCATTCGTCCAAAAGTCATACCACTCAGCACCAGCAGGAAGATATAATTCAGTAGACTTATTTACAGTAAAGTCAACCTCCGAACCTTTATTAGATTCAGTGCCATCATTTCCATCACCATCATTACGCAGCCAACCCTCATCGATAGTAGACTTCACAATCTTCTCATTAGTATATTGTGCCTCCACCACTGGAGCAACTAGAATCGACTTGCCAAACATATACTGGTACTTTATATCCCATACATTCTTATCATGAGCAAAATCCATAACAAGAGCACGCATGAAACTAGACTGGTTATTAGTCACGTCCCACGAAGTAGAATAAATATAAGGTAAAAGAGAATAACGCAAATGAATAGCACTCTCAATAGCATCATAAATCGGCTCACCCTTTACACCGAAGTTATAAATTTCCCTCGATAAGTCCGTACCGTGTGAACGCATCATCGGGTTAAAAGCTCCAAACTGCATCCAGCGAACATATAACTCCTGAAACAATGGGTTTTTAGAAGCAGTGCCGTCGTTCCACGACTTATTATACTCACCGGCAAAGAAACCACCAATATCACTATTCCAATGCGGAATACCAGTCATAGAAAAATTCAAACCAGCAGGAATCTGATTGCGGAAGTTCTCCCAAGTAGTAAATACGTCGCCCGACCACACATTGGCACCATATCGCTGCTGACCAGCAAACCCCGAACGAGTAAGAATAAACACCCTCTTATCAGAACTAACCGCACGCTGATTGTCGTACACCCCACCAACAGTTACCAGTGGATACGCATTCCTCACCTTTCTAAAAGAACCTAATGCCGTTTTATTATCCATATCCTCAGGCTTAAAGCTCAAGTGATCAGGCTCAGTAGAGTCCATCCACCAAC
>JAAZCL010000299.1 GCA_012513315.1 Bacteroidales bacterium
AGGATAAGCAATTGCAGTGTGGTACAACCCAACCGTATTTACTGGTGCATTTGGTAATCCCTGCGAATGCCAAGTGTTAAGTCCAATATGATGATGATAGCCCCCTGCCGATAAAAATGCAGCCTGGTTACCATACATCATCGTTACCTCAAAACCCAATAGTTTGTGATAAAAAGAGAGCGCTCTATCTAAGTCAGAAACCTTTAGATGTACATGTCCAATGCTCACCTGACTGGGTATTTTATATTCGCTCATTTGTTTGTTTTTTAAGATTGTTATTGATTTTTTTTGATAGATATATAACAATTGATGTGAATATTCGTTCACATGCTTTATAGAAACACTTACTACGCAAATTGAACAAAAGATGGTTTTAATGGTTTATCAAGCTTAAGATAAAATACATAATGCAAAATATAAAGTTATCAATACTAGATTTATGTTACCTAACCGAGAATGATAAATCAGCAGGTGATGTATTACATAATTCAACCAAAACGGCACAGCTGGCCGAGGAGCTTGGGTATACCCGCTATTGGTTTGCCGAGCATCACAACTCTGGATCGCTTATGAGTATGTTCCCCGAGATTATGATTGCACACGTGGCTTCAAAAACCGATAAAATAAAAGTAGGTAGTGGTGGTGTAATGCTTCCAAACCACAGCTCTTTAAGCGTTGCAGAGCGCTTTTCTATGCTTGAGGCACTTCATCCAGGCAGAATAGACTTGGGGCTTGGCAGAGCACCAGGAACTGATGGTAGAACAGCTTATGCACTACGTCGGTCGATTGAGATACTCAGAGAAGATACTTTTCCAGAGCAGTTAGATGACCTTCTACATTATTTTGGACATGATTTCCCCGAAAAACATCAGTTTGAAAATATAACAGCCAATCCCCACCCATCACTCACTCCAGATATTTATATGCTTGGTTCTAGTAGTGGGGGCGTTAAGTTTGCTTTGGATAAAGGACTTGGATTTGTGTTTGCAGCACAAATTAATGCTGATATGGCTATACCAGTACTGAAATTCTACAGAGAAAACTTCAAGCCTTCTAAGTATTATAGCGAACCAAAGAGCATGATGTCGATTAGTGTGTTTACTGCAGAGCCCGAAGAGGAGGCACAATACCTTGCAGAACCAACGCTTTTAATGTGGACCATGCTGGGCACGGGTAAAAGATTCACTAAATTTCCAACAATTGAGCAAGCTGCAAATTACACTTACTCACTTCAGGAAATAGCTGTTAGAGAACAACAAATGAATAAATTTGTAATTGGTACACCTGCACAGGTTGCTGAGAAATTGCACGACTGGGTTAAGAAAACAGAAATTGACGAGGTTATTTTAGTTGATGGTTACCACGACATGGAGGCACGGCAAAAGGGTTACTCACTTCTGGCCAAAGAGTTTGGGTTATAGGTATTCACAAAAGCTAGTCTTTTTCTTACTATTCAATTATTCCACATATTTTACCTCCATCAACTTTATGTCAGATAAAACAACTGCTGTTTTACCAGCGTCTCCAATGTTAAAAACTATTCTTGCTTGATTATCGGTATAAGCTGCATTAAAGATCAGGTTATACTCATCTTCTTGTTTATTAATTGTAAAAGATTTGCTACCGTAACTGGTCCATGGGTCTGAATTCTTTGACATACCAACTCCCAAATGCCTATTTTCAATATCGGGTGAACTGGCTTTGAAGCTTAAACGGTATGTTTTATCTTTTTCAACCTTAATTCCTGTTTTTATAAACTGAATATGCCAATCGATTGTTCCTGGACTAGCAACTGTAATAGTTGCTTTACTGTTAGCAACTTTACTTGAAGCTTGTGCAGACGCATCATTATTAGATATAAACCAGCCATCGATGCCATTAACGAAATTACTTTCATATATCAGTACATATTGTGGTGTAAAAGTTTCAGGCATTTCATCTTTAACAAGTGCATCAACTAATCTTTGATTATACATTTTCGTATCAGGATCATATATTCCAAAACCTGAGTTCCACTCCCAATAAGCCCAACTAAAACCTTGTTGTTCAAACCATCTACTTAAAAAGCGGGTCCAACTTACTCGTGAATCTATATCAGCTCTTGAAAAAGCACCAAACTCACCAACATGAATTGGGATATTCTTATCTTTAGCAAGATTTAAAGCGAGTTTAAAATCCTCAACCACAGCTTGTCTCTCAAGCTCAGTATCATGCCATTGTGTGCCAACCCATGCTTCAGATCCTTCAGACCAGCTTGCACCCTGATGAGTAAATTCAAAAGGATTATAGTAGTGCACAGTAACTATTATATTTTGATCATTGGGAATTTCCAGAGATTTAAGTCCGCCTACACCACCCCACTCAGCTGTTCCAAGCAGCACGCAACGCTCAGGATTTGTTTTGCGAATAACATTAAGTGCTTCTTTAGAGTATTCGTTCCACAAAGCAGGAGTAAGCTTATCATGTGGCTCATTTAGAATTTCGAACAACAAGCTATCGGGGTAGTTCTTGAAATAATCTGATATCTGTTCCCATTGAGAAATAAATCTTAATTTTTCAGCAGAAGGGTTGGCAAACAAATTATCATGATGATGCATATTTATTATGACATGTAGTTTATTTTTTAACGCCTCATCTACAACACTTTGTATGATTTGCATGAAGTCATCCTTTATAGTATAAGGAGCATTAGGAATGCTTCTATCCGACCTTTCCCATTTAATTGGAACACGAATATGATTAAAACCTAAGTCGGCTATTTTCTTTAAATCATCTGCAATGAAGGGAGATTGCCATGATGCATCCGCTTCATATGTATTGCCTATATTAATTCCTCTTCCCAGCCGATTATTTATCTCATTGGCATTTGCCCAGTCTAATTCCTTACCCGGATCATTAGGCTCGTCGGGCTCTTCGGGATCCTTTGGATCAGGGGTCTCATTCTCCTCGGGCACTTTTATTTCTTCTTCAGGAATTTCGGGCTGACTAGCATTGCAACTCAGAATAATTGATGAAAATATCAA
>JAAZCL010000300.1 GCA_012513315.1 Bacteroidales bacterium
AATTAATTTTTTGAATCAATCTGACTAACAACACTTACAAACCTTTCCGGCTCTTCTTCATTTGGAGAATGAGCAGAGTTCTCGAATGTATAAAAAGCTTTATCGGGTGCTTCTATCTTATCGAAATACTCGTGAGACAATGTGTAAGATACCTGATAATCATATTTACCGTGAATTATATAAACTGGTACTTTATAATTGATGGATGATTCATTCAATTCCCATAATTTTAATTGCTTTGCTCTTTTCATTTTTTCAGATGTGCTTCTTGATTTTGAGAGGCTTATGATGCAAATGTACACAAAGTTGCGGTTTTCAATTAATAAATATGAAAAATTTCTTAAAGAATGGTTATTCACGAGATAGCCAATATTAGCTATCTTTGTGTTTCTATTTAAAGATTGTTATTAGAATGATTAAACAGCATGATTTTACCCAAGGAAATATATTGCGTCAGTTGCTTATTTTCTCGGGCCCTATATTATTGACAAATTTACTGCAAACGTCGTATCAATTTATTGATAGTCTATGGGTGGGAAACTTGTTGGGTGCTACTGCATTGGGGGCAATTGGTGTGTCGGGGACAATTATATTTACGGTACTTGCTTTTATTATCGGGCTGAATAATGCAGCGTTAGCAATTTTGTCGCAACAAAAAGGGGTGGGGGGCGAGGAAGGGATTAGAAGATACCTTAATGCGTTTGTGGTGATAATGACCTCCATTGCAATTGTTCTGGGATTATTGGGGTACGTCTTTGCGGAGCAGCTATTGAACCTGTTGGGTACCCCCGAAGACATGATGGAAGGGGCAAAGGTATACTTGCGGATTAACTTCATGGGTATCTTGTTTTTATTTGGATATAACTTTATTAGCACGGTGATGCGTGCATTAGGGGATAGCAAAACGCCCCTCCGTTTTGTAATGGTGGCGGTTTTGGCGAACGTGGTGCTTGATCCGATCTTTATCTCGGTGTTCGATTGGGGTATTGCGGGTGCTGGTTATGCCACTGTTGTTTCTCAAGGTGTTGCTTTTATTTATGGGCTTGCATACCTGATACGCAAAAGATTGGTTCCTTTTAAGGTGCCAACAATGCCTGCTTGGCGTGAGGTTAGGTTGATATTAAACTTAGGCATCCCATCGGGCTTGCAGATGGCCGTGATCTCGGCAGGTTCTGCAGCGATTATGAGTGTGGTTACATCGTTTGGGGGGAGTGTGGTGGCTGGATTTAGTGCAGCCCAGCGACTTGATAATCTTATTATGCTTCCAGCTCACGCGTTAGGTACAGCTGCCACTAGTATGGCGGGGCAGAATATTGGAACCAAGAACTGGAATCGTGTTCACACGATTGCGAAGTATGGGGTTTTGTTTAATTTCGCGATCATGTTTACCATTGGCGTGTTTGTTTTGCTGTTTGCTGAATTTGGAATTAAATTGTTTATACGTGATGAGGCCGCGGTAGACTTTGGAAGGAGATACTTAAGGGGTGTTGCCCTTTGTTACCCTTTTTTGGGCATTAACTTCATTTTGAACGGTATTGTGCGTGCTTCTGGTGCTATGTATCAGGTGCTTTTCTTAAACATTTTATCTTTCTGGATATTGCGTTATCCACTTACGTGGGTGTTTTCTAATCAATTTGGTTCTCTAGGAATTGGCATTGGCATTGGAACTAGCTTTGTTATTAGCAGCGGTTTTGCGTATTTATACTTTAGGTTTGGGAAATTTAGGGAGAAAGATTTAATTAGTTCGATGTAGGTATATAAAAAAACACCTACCGAAATGAATCGATAAGTGTTTTAATTTTGTGGGCGTTGACGGATTCGAACCGCCGACCCTCTGCTTGTAAGGCAGATGCTCTGAACCAGCTGAGCTAAACGCCCTCTCATCGCTATGAGGAGTTGTTTTCCTGAAAAGCGAATGCAAAGATAGAATCTTTTTACATTCTAACAAAATATTTTCATTTATTTTTATCAAAATTTTTATCGCTCTATAATTATCACTATTTTTGTAGCTTCATAATAGTAGATAATTATCACAATAAGAATGAACTTAAACCAACTCACAGCAATATCACCTATTGATGGAAGATACAGAGAAAAAATCACAGATCTGTTTCCTTTCTTTTCAGAGTATGCACTTATTAAGTATAGGGTGCAGGTGGAGATTGAATATTTTATAGCTTTATGTAGTGAACCTGCAGTTGTATCTTTGAAAGGGATTGATGAAGATAAGCTGAACAGGCTAAGAGGAATTTACATGGGTTTTGACGAGGATGATGCTCAGGACATTAAGGAAATTGAGAGTGTAACTAATCATGATGTTAAGGCTGTGGAGTATTTCCTTAAAGAGAAGTTTGATGCTATTAATTTATCGGAATTCAAAGAGTTTATTCATTTTGGATTAACATCACAGGATATAAACAATACGGCAACTCCAATGATGTGGAGGGATGCACTGAATATGGTGTATATTCCGGAGCTTGATAATTTGATAGCGTTAATTGATGGTCTTGCCGATGAGTGGAAGGATATTCCGATGTTGGCTCGTACGCACGGGCAACCAGCTTCTCCCACACGTTTGGGAAAAGAGCTGAAGGTTTTTACATACAGATTATCTAATCAGCTTGAGGTGCTAAAGAATATTCCTGCTAAAGC
>JAAZCL010000301.1 GCA_012513315.1 Bacteroidales bacterium
ACATAGAGCTGATTAACTTAAAACTATAACTCTATTTGACAAAGTTAGTTTTTCTTAAATTTGGGTGTACACAAAATGAGGTAATTAACTTGGAACGAAAGTGCAATCGTTTGCATTTTAAAGGTTTAATACCACTATTGTCAATTAGTTACAATAAAAGTATAGTATCAATTAAATTGGTAAATCGACACTGTAATGATATAAATTCAGGAAGTAATTTGTAGTTATTTCTTTCTTTTTGTTTTGAGAATACCTCTTTTTTCTACCACCTCTGATATAGTGTTAGGTTCGGTAACTTTTATCTTTCTTCTATTTGAGGTAATCTTTCTTTTTAGGTTAATGAGAAAGCGTTTGCTAGGGTTACTCTTTAAATAGGATTCGATATGCCTGGCTCGTTTATCTTCAAGTATTTGATCAATGTCGATAAGTATACCCGACTCTTCAACATCTCCAAACTCATCATTTATTGAGGTGCCAAAAAAGCGCATTGTTGGTGTGAGTCCCATATATGCATTAATTAATGGAGGTATATTCCATCCTAAAGCACGTACTTCTTTATTGAGAATTCTATAGTCTTCATTGAAGTTTTTGCCATTGAAAAGCTTCTGCATTTTTTCATAATCGGTATTGGTAACAAGTGGTTTGATGGGTTTAACCAATTTAGCATTATCGGGAAAATGCTTGTTCAGAAAGTAAAGAATCATATTACGGGCGTCAGTGTTGTATGTGCCATACATTGTTACCTTTCCGAAGAAATATTTGATTTCAGGATCAATAACTGTGAGTGCACCAAGCCCATCCCATAAATTGTCGAGAGCAAAAATGCCTTTCCTCCCCATTAAAGTTGACTGGTATTCAAGTGATACAAAAGAGCGGCCTAATTCTACTGTATATGGGAGATAGTCGTCTAGAAACTCCTGTGAAAACTCAAGTAGATGAGCTGTGGCCAAACTTGGTTTACCATGTTCATCAAATTCAACATCCGAGCCATAAATAAAGCGATATCCTCCAAGAATCTCCTCGTTTTCAGGATCCCAAACGATTAATTGCCTGTAAGGGACTTTCATAACATCATATGGGTCGATATCAGCTTCTAAACCTGTTCCACCGCCATAGTGACGAAAAGCTATTTCACGAAGTCGCCCTACCTCTCTCATTAAGTTTGGAGAGTCGTGACTTGTAAAGACATATATTTCGTTATTGGCTTTATTGGTTGTTCTTACCCTTTTTTGAACGGTAAGTTCACTTTTAATTAAATTCTTGTCTATAGGATCTATTATCTTTTCCATAATTTATCTTATTCGCACCTTTGAAATTCAATCCATCGTATAAACGATATCTTTCACAAACTGAGCCCATTCAGAGGGTGTTTTGCTTTTGTCAAATGTTTTCCACGAAATGGGTTTACCAAATGTGATTGTGAAAGACTGATTTGAATTTTTGTACATTTCGTTGGGTAAATATATCAATTCTATATTAAATTTTAAGCCCAATCTTTTTCTTATATTGGCAAAGTTATAAAAGAAATTAGAGTTTTTGGCCTTAAAGTGAACTGGAATAACATCTCTTTGATATTCTATAGATTTGATTATAAAACTTTTCATCCATTCCAAATCTTTTATCTCTCCATTTATCTTTCGAGAACAAAGTCCTGCCGGGAATGTTATTATTTGATTTTCTGAAGCATAAGCCTCGTTTATTGCTTTGGCTGAGTTTTTTGCTTGAGCGCCATATTTATTGATAGGTACGAATATCGGTTTTAAAGGGTCGATGTAATACAGCACATCATTAACCAGATATTTAATTTTACCATCATATTTCTCTCCAAGTATTGCAGACAGGCATATGCCATCTAAACCACCTAGTGGATGGTTAGAGGCAAATACAAATTTTCCTTTGTTAGGTATATTTTCCTCGCCCTTAGTGTGTAGTTTTAGCTTAAATTCATTGTCGATAAGTGAACGCATAAAATCTACCCCCTCAAGACCTTTGTTTCGTTCAAGTATGCCATTGATGTCATCCTGATGAGTTGTCCGTTTAAGATAGTTAATTAAAAAACGAGGTATTTTATTATAATATTTTGAAGCTTTATCTTTTAAAATACCATCAATATCGATTTTAAATGCATCGTTTTTGCTCATTGCATTATCCTCTATTTCTGAATTTTGACGCAAATGTACGAAATTTAGTGAACGATATATCCATATTATGATGTTTTTCTCATTTTGAATAATCTGCCCCACTTTTATAATATCTTGTAATAGATGGATTGCTAGTTGGTTAGCTCTTTTGGGAGCATTGTTGATAACTTTTTCATAAATATGTGTGAAGAATTGTGGGGAGAAGTGGATAATTTTGTAATTTTACCCCATAAAGTTCCATTACTTAGTTTTTAAATGATATAACGATGTTGCAGTTCTTAGGAAATATGGAGGCAAAGGCTGATGCTAAAGGTAGAGTTTTTGTGCCTGCTCTATTCCGGAAATGCCTGCAAGTGGAAGGTGAGGAGTATTTAGTTCTGAGAAAAGATATTTTTCAGGACTGCCTTGTTTTATATCCCGGAACAGTTTGGGAAAAAGAAATAGAAACGCTTAGAGCTAGTCTTAGCAGATGGAATAAAGATCAGCAGCAGATATTTCGTCAGTTTGTGCTTGATGCAGAAAGGCTTGAAATGGATGCAAGTGGAAGAATTTTAATTCCAAAGCGATATCTTAAGCTTGTTTCAATTGAAACTGAAATACGTTTTCTTGGTGTTGACAACACAATTGAGGTATGGTCTAAAGAGAAGCTAGAGAAGCCTTTGGTAGAACCAGATGAGTTTTCATCTAAAATAGAGGAGCTGATGGGTGATTAATAATAAAGAGCGCCATTATGGAAATAGAGTCAAAAGACAGTCAGAAGGCATTGTATCATGTCCCGGCATTGCTTAATGAAAGTATAGATGGATTGAAGGTTTTACCCTCCGGTATTTATGTTGATGTTACGTTTGGGGGTGGGGGCCATTCTCGAGAAATCCTAAACAGACTCGGAGATAATGGAAGATTGTTAGGTTTCGATCAGGATGAAGATGCTGTTGCAAATATTATTCCTGATAATCGTTTTACATTTGTTCGCAGCAATTTTCGTTATCTAAAAAACTTTTTAAGGTTTCACGGTATAAGCCAAGTTGATGGTGTGATAGCCGACTTGGGTGTGTCTTCGCATCACTTTGATGATTCAGTCAGAGGGTTCTCTTTTCGTTTTTCGGGAGATCTTGATATGAGAATGAATAGGGGAGCTAGCTTAAATGCGGCAGATATTTTAAATGATTATCAAGAAGATAAACTTGCTGATGTTTTTTATAAATGGGGTGAGCTTAAAAATGCTCGAAGGATTGCTTCTTCAGTAGTAGAATATAGGGCTAAAAAGAAGATTGAGAAAACAGATGATCTTCTTGAAATTGTATCTCCATTTACCCGAAGAGATAAAGAGAGGAAAATATTGGCACAAACTTTTCAAGCACTTCGTATTGAGGTTAACGGAGAAATGGATGCGCTCACTGAGATGCTAATGCAATCATTAGATGTTCTGAAACCAGGCGGAAGGTTTAGTGTAATTTCATATCACTCACTTGAAGATAGGTTGGTAAAGAACTTCTTTAGAACTGGAAATTTTGAAGGTAATCTTGTAAAGGATTTTTTTGGGAATCCTTTAACTCCGTTTGAGGTTATAAATAGGAAAGTTATAATTCCATCTGACGAGGAGCAAAAGAGTAATCCTCGTTCTCGTAGTGCTAAACTCAGAATAGCTAAGAAAAAAAAGATAAAGATTGATTAATGAAATTTAAGTTCGATAACATACGCAAATCGTTTGTCCATGTTTTTGGAGGAAGTGTTCTCACCGAGGATTTCTTCCTCCGGAACATGAGATTTATTCTTGTACTTGTTGTTGTTGTGATACTTTTTATAAGTCACAGATATACAATGCTGCAAGGTATGTCGAATGTTGAACGTTTACAGCAGGAGCTTAAAGATGTAAAATATGAAGCTCTAACTATCTCGTCTAGTCTAACTGAAGCTAGTCGCCAAGGAGAGATTGAGAAAAGGGTAGAAGAGGAAGGATTAGATTTAAAGGTGTCTAATGAACCAGTGTATTATATAGAGTAAAAGATAAATTAAGTAGCATTGTTTACTTAGAAATAGTCTTGGAAATATGAATAAAGAGAATAGAAACATAAGAAATAATAAAGCTATTTTAGGTAAGTACGGACTAATTGTGACCTTATTAATGCTGTTTTCTATAATGATAATCTTCTCTGCTGGTAAGATTGTTTTTTCGTCTGAAGGTAAAAAGTGGAAAGAGGTAGGTGAAAAAGAAACAGTGATTAGAGATAGGGTTATTCTTCCCAAAAGGGGTAATATTTATACTCACGACTACAAGCTTCTTGCTTCCACAGAGCCCATATATAGCATATATATGGATTTTTGGGCAGATGGGATTAAGAAGGATACACTTATGAAATATGTTGGAGATCTTTCGATTTCACTTGCAGAGAAATTTCCAGATAGATCTGCTTCTCAGTATAAAAATGTAATCCTCAATGGTTGGGATCTTAGGGAAAGGGAAGCAAAAAAGATAGCCGAAAACAGGGCCAAAGGTATTGAGGAGAGAGTTCCACTTCGTTCTAGATATGTGAAAATAATTAGGCGTGATATTAATTATATTGAGCTGAAAGAGATACGCACTTTTCCATTTTGGAACCAAAGATCAAATAGAAGTGGATTGATTGCTGAAGAACGAAATGCACGTAAGAAGCCTTTCGGGAATCTTGCAACGAGAACAGTTGGTAGTGTATATAAAGATATTGAAAAAGGTGGTGCTAGTGGTCTGGAGCTAAAATATGATTCACTTCTTCAAGGAGTTTCTGGTGTAAAGTATAGACAAAAGATTCAGGGTAAGTGGATGGATGTAATTGAAGAGCCCGCGAAAGAGGGATGGGACATAGTTACAACTTTAGACGCTGATATACAGGATATTTCGGAACGAGCTCTAAGGGATAAACTTATGGAGACTGAGGCCGAATCGGGCACCGCAATTATAATGGAGGTAAAATCAGGAGAAATAAAAGGGATTGTTAACCTCGATAGACTAAGTAATGGAAGTTATGCAGAGGGTAACCCAAACGCTTTCTCGTATATGAATGAACC
>JAAZCL010000029.1 GCA_012513315.1 Bacteroidales bacterium
AGCGATAGCAGAGCAGGGATAAACTGAATTTTAGTAAAAAAACTTATGCTCTCAGGAATGAATCCCCTGAAATCTAAAAAATAGAGCGTAATAATTGAGAATATTACTACAGAGAGGCCAATACGAATTTTCTTTAGCATACCGTTTTCAAATTCTAACTCTCTTTATATTCAGCTTCTCAAGGTTCATTGTTCCAACACCTAACTCCTGACCTTTAGATATATGAGTCACATTTTCTAATGGCATATTTCTTGCTTGGTTAAAGAAATTAGCAGCTGCAGTATCAACAGCAACAATGTCAGAAGAAATAAACAGACCTTTTGAAAGTACAATATCAGATAAAGATCTGCCTCTTGGACCGCTTGTTTTCATAAGTCTGTAAGCATCAACAATATTCAAAACGGGTCTTTTTTCGTAAGTACAAATATCAGCAATACACTGTTGTAGGTCGTTGGCATGAAAATAGCCTCTATCCCAAACTATTCCCATATAGTTTTTCATTGAAATAGTAAGCTGTGCACCCCCATGATTTTTTAGTACGGGCACATTTATCCATTTATCGCTATCCAAAATCGCATTATGTATCTTGGCCGTCTTAAGGCTTCTTCCTTTAGGTATAGAAACGGTCTTGTAGTACGACTCCAGATTGGCCGGAACTACTGTTGCACCTGCTTTTTTAGCAGCCTCTTCAATACCACTATTTGCGTAAGATTTTCGCCAGTCGTCGCATGGATGATCAAAAACTGTAACCTGCGAAGCCCCAGCATCAAAACATTGTTTAATTATCTCAGCTACCAATTTAGGATTAGTATTTGCTGCCATTTCCACTGGCTGGTCCCAACCAATATTTGGCTTCACGCAAACCCTATCACCTTTCTTTATGAATTTGCTCATACCTCCCATTTCGGTAATTGCTTTTCTGAACATCTCTTCAGGCTCACCTCCCAAAACAGCAACTAAATCATAATTAGATGCAGCATTGGTTGTCTCAAATGATTGGGTTAGAATGCTCATTGCATCAGCCTCTTTCATGGTTGTAAGAGCAGCGCCAGTAAGGGCAACCGATCGTAAAAATTTTCTTCTGTCCATAATATTAGGTTTTATTTGTTGTTTCAGTTTTTAGTGATATAAAACATAAAGAATTTGGTCAAATTGTTTCAAAAAACCAATCCAATTCCTCCAAACAGTGTTATTCCCGGCATGAGATAACCTGCGTTTATTTCGTACTCTCTGTCAAGCAGGTTTTCACCTCTCACAAAGAAGTTCATCCAGTCGAACGCTTGGTAATTAATTCTTGCATTTAGCAATAAAGCATTATCTTTTATTTGCTCAGGTTTTACAGTAGTATATAGATTTCCTAGATACTGAAGACCAGTTGAGAAATTCCATCTATAGTAAGTATAATTTCCACTCACATAAAATTTATGCTCTGGTGCACCCACAATCTTGTAGGTCATATCTAGGAAACTGTAATTTGCCGATAAGCGTAGATTCTCTGTTGCATGGTAATTGAAAGTAAGCTCAAATCCTTTATTTTCAACCTCACCCGAATTCACATTTAAAGGTCTGCCCCCAACGGGAACAATTATAATCATATTTTCTCCTTTAATATAGAATAGATTCACACCCATACTCACTCTCGCATCCGGAAATGATTGCAACAACGATAACTCATAATTCATTAATCTTTCCGATTCTAAGTCTGGATTTTGAGGAGGAAACATATACATCTCTCTAATAGTAGGATTTCTGAACCCCTTGCTCATAATTGCTTTGAGCGAAGTGTATGGAGTAGGGGAGTAACTCAGCCCAAGTTGTGGTATCCATTCTGATCCTTTTAATTCATGATGATCGAGGCGGATGCCGGCGTTAAAAGTAATTTTGTTATTTAGTACCGACTGTTGAATATTTACATATCCGGCTACATTGTTTATGCTTACATCTGCTAATGTTGAATCACTAATCATGTTTAACGGATATCTCTGTACCGCCTTTCCCCCAAAACGTTGAAAATCAAAGCCTGCAGTTGTTTTGTTGCCTCTGAAGAAGCTGTACGACTGATACGCAGTAACCCCCAGCAT
>JAAZCL010000302.1 GCA_012513315.1 Bacteroidales bacterium
ATGCTAGAGCAACAAGGTAGCAACCTTGTAGTAAGAGCAATGGAAAACCTTGTAGTTGAAGAGCGTGTAAGTTACATTTTTATTAGTGCTGGTGGTGCAGCAGAAAAAGTAATGGTAAAGCAAAGTGCAGCTGACATAGTGTTGGAAGCATCTCCAGGAGAAATTAATGTTCCTAATACTGGAGGTCAATATTTTATTGACATTACAAGTAACTCAGCCAATTGGACTATCGAAAAAGAGACTGCCGCAGATTGGGTAATAGTTAAGCAGTTTAAAGGTGCCGATATTGCAGAACTGACAGTTCATCCAAATGAGACTGGCGAAGGAAGAACACTAAAGTTATATGCTAAGAGTGGTTCTAAATTAGAAGAAGTAGTTATTAACCAAGCAGGTGGTGCTTCAGGATTTATTCTACCTCTATTAGAAGCAGCTCCAACTCAAATTGAGATATTAGCACATGAACAAGCTAACGGAAGTTTCTTGTTATCTTATTCAGGACCAATGCCTTCATGGGGTTACTATGACGAGGCTTATGAGTTTGCTGTAAATTCTCCTATGTTCTATTCTACTACTTATGATATTGCTGACTATCGCAATGGAATGATTACAGAAGTTAATATGTGGTCAGAAAAAAACGCTGCCATGATTCTTTCTGATGAATATATAGAGTTTTTAGAAGCCAATGGATTTGCAATCGAACAAACAGCAGCAGGATTTACAGGTTACAATTCTGAAAGTCAGTTCAGTATTACTGCTATAACAGACCTTGATGCTGATCTAGGTAGAGTTATCTTTGCACCTGTTCTTGAGCAAGATCAAGATTATCCTACATTTGATTCATTCCCATTTGACCGTGCAGACTGGTTAAATAATTCAGAATGGAATTCAGCTGCTATAGTTGCAGAAGAAGAGTCAGAAGGTGGCACAATTCTTTCGCAAGATGCTGAAATGATTGATGTTCTAGTTGCAGAAGAATTCCGTCCACTTTACGAAAGACTATTCTTCATGGAAAATGACCTAGCTACTGAGTTTTTAGCAGTTTGGGACGATGCAAATCTTGGAGCATGGTCACCTGATGGTGGTAATACATGGATGCTTACTAATGAGTTTGAAGCTCTATTAGAAGGTGCAGGCTTTGTATTCTACATGGAAAATCAAGGAAACTTGTTTTATTACCTTGCTGAAAAAGAACTTATGATTGTACCAAGAGGAGCTAGATACACTGATGTGTTAGATGCTGCTCCAGTATTCTCTATGAACTACTTTAATTATGTAGAGTCAGCATCTGTTAATATGCTAGATAAAGACACTAGAAGTAAGATAGGAAAAGAACTTACAAAAAGTTTAAACAGATCGAATTCTAAACTAAATATTATCAAATAATTTTTAGTATAAGCTTTAAATAAAAAACTTCAATCTTATTCATTTAAGGTTGGAGTTTTTTTATTTGTTATAAGGGGTGTTCCTAATCATCGTCACTATCAGCTAGTAAAGCTATATTCAGACATGTCTCAAACACTGTAGTTAATAACTGTAGACTATTTACAGAAAGTCAGTTTGATGTAGGCTAGACAATAAAAACGTAAAAATAAACAATTGTTTTTGCATGTCATTCGTTGAGATATTAGTGGAATTTAATGTTCTCTTCTTATAGCAGTGAGATGTTGAGGTATAGTATATTGAACTATTTCTGTAGTGTGTTTGTTGCAACTTCATTGTTCTTTGAATAAAATTAATCTTTAGCTACTGTGGCTTACATTGAATATATCCAATGTGG
>JAAZCL010000303.1 GCA_012513315.1 Bacteroidales bacterium
GCCTTGTGTGCTGATATGGATGCACTGCCTATTGAAGAAGAGAACGATGTTGCTTATAAATCAGTAAACAAAAAAGTAATGCATGCTTGCGGTCATGATGCACAGGTAGCGTCATTGATGGGAGCGGTAAAGCTGATTAATAAGCATAAAAAGGATTTTGGAGGAACAGTTTTATTTGTTTTTCAACCCGCAGAAGAGCAATCACCAAGCGGAGCTTTCGAAATGTTGAGAGATGGAGTTTTTGTAGACCACAATCCTGAGTTTATTGTAAAACAGCATGCATATATAGATTTACCCGCTGGAATGATTGCTTTTCAATCGGGTGTTATTATGGCTTCGGCTGATGAAGTGCATGTAAAGGTTAAAGGACAGGGTGGGCATGGAGCTTTGCCTCATGAATTAAACGACACTGTGCTTGCTGCCTCAAATATTGTTATTGCAATGCAACAAGTGGTGAGTCGTAGACGTAATCCATTTAACCCAATGGTTCTATCTTTCGGAAAGTTTATTGCTGATGGGGCAACTAATGTGATTCCCGATGTGGTCTCTCTTGCAGGATCATTGCGTTGCATGGATGAACAGGAGAGGCAAAAGATGCTTAAAATAATTCCTGAAATAGCAACTTCTGCAGCTGCAGCATATGGTTGTACATGCGAAGTGACTATTCCAGAAGGATATCCTTGCACAGTTAACAGTAAGAATATAACCAATCAAGTAAGAGAGATAGCAATAGAGTTTGTAGGCGATACCAATGTACATGAATTTCCTAAACGAATGACAGCAGATGATTTTGGATTCTTCACTGAGAAGTATCCATGTTGCTATTATCGTTTTGGAGTAGCAAATGATAGTAAAGCAGGCAAACTCCATACATCAACGTTTCTTATAAATGAGGATGCACTTCGTTCATCTACTGCACTATTTGCACTTTTATCCTTAAAAACATTAAGCGGTTAACGTTAAAATACTACTATTGTGGTAATTAACTCAAATAAATCGTTATTTTTGTAATATAGATTTAGTTATACATTAAAAAACACAGATATGAGTCGCCATGAATTAGATGAACTAGATGGAAAAATATTAAAGCTTATTGTAAACAATGCGCGTATTCCTTTTTTGGAAGTAGCCAGAGAGTGCAATGTTTCAGGTGCAGCCATTCATCAGCGTGTTCAAAAACTTACAAAAGCAGGTATATTAAAAGGGTCTGAATTTATAGTTGACGTAGAGAAAATGGGCTATTCTACGTGTGCATATATTGGGCTGTTTTTATCGCAAGCAGATAGTTATAACGAAATTGTTACTGCACTTGAAAAAGTTCCACAGGTAGTTGAGTGTTATTATACTACAGGTAAATATGATCTTTTAGTAAAAGTATATGCTGAGAACAATCAAAAACTACTGCAGTTTATTCAAGAAAATATAATGCCACTAGGCTTGGCACGTACCGAAACATTGGTGTGCTTAAAAGAGTCTATAAAAAGAAAATTACCTATTCCCACTATTGAATAGTGAGAGCTTACAATTATAAATAGCTATAATCAAATAAAGCAGATTTGTTGCAAGTAATTTATTTTTTTGGATCATTAGTTTTGTGAAAAATGTCGATAGCAGAAAAAAGATCAATAATCCTTTTTCTGCTATTCTCATTTTACAAGACCTCCATTCTACAAATAATCCAAAAAATTATTTTTAATATAATATGACTACACGACGTGATTTTTTAAAGAAAAGCACACTTGGTTTAGCTGCATTGGCTTTAAGCCCCTCATGGGCAGCAGAATCATTGCAAAGAAATAGTGCAAATAGGAAATATATTTCTCAACGCCCTCCTTTGAATAAGCGCAACTTTAACTCAAAAGCAGTTGAAGATACTATCAAAAGAATCAAATCAAAGATTAAAGACCCAAAATTGGCTTGGATGTTTGAGAATTGCTTACCTAATACAATTGATACCACGGTTAGATTCTCGATGCGTGATGGAAAACCGGACACATTTGTTATAACAGGTGACATTGATGCTATGTGGCTTCGTGACTCATCTGCTCAAGTTTGGCCATATCTCCAATTGGTTAACCACGACCGGGCTTTAAAACAGATGATTGCAGGTGTAATAAATAGACAAACTCAATGTATTCTTATTGATCCTTATGCCAATGCATTTAATTCAAAGCCACTACCTGATGGTCGTTGGATGAATGATACAGGTATGAATCCAATGCTTCATGAACGTAAATGGGAGATAGACTCTCTTTGTTATCCCATTCGTTTAGCATACAATTATTGGAAGAAAACATCTGATACCTCAGTGTTTGATTCTGATTGGAGAAAAGCTATGACATTGGTTGTTCAAACCTTTAAGGAGCAACAACGTAAAGATGACCTAGGTCCATACAATTTTTTGCGCATGACTGATAGAGCACTCGACACAGTGCCCAACATGGGTTATGGACATCCAGTTAAACCCGTAGGACTTATTGTATCTGCTTTTCGTCCATCTGATGATGCTACAACCTTTGGTTTTTTAGTGCCATCCAATCTTTTTGCTGTTATTTCATTGCGTCAATTAGCAGAGATATCAAATAATGTGATGTTGGATTACCCCTTTGCAGAGGAGTGTCTTGCTCTTGCTGATGAAGTTGAAAGGGCTCTAAATAAATATGCTATTGTGGATCATCCTACAAGAGGAGAGATTTATGCATTTGAAGTGGATGGTTTTGGTAATGCTTATTTTATGGATGACGCCAATATTCCTAGTCTATTGGCAATGCCTTACTTAGGAACAGTTGATAAAAACGACCCAATTTATAGAAATACTAGAAAGTTTGTATTGAGCAGTGATAATCCTTATTTTTTTAAAGGTGCAGCAGGCGAGGGTATTGGTGGACCTCATATTGGTTATGATATGATTTGGCCCATGAGTATTATTATGCGTGCCATGACTAGTACAAATGATGAGGAGATTAAATATTGTGTAAAAATGCTCCGTAATACTGATGCTGGCACAGGCTTTATGCATGAGTCAATTCATAAAGATAATCCAGAAAACTTTACGCGTAAATGGTTTGCATGGGTAAACACTCTGTTTGGAGAACTTGTAATGAAGTTAGAGAAAGAGAATAAATTTGAACTATTGAATATTTAAAAACGCAAATAAATGGGTAATTCGAAATATATTATAGCTGTTGTATTGATGCTATTCTTATCTATGATAGGAGCAAACACAAATGCACAAGAAAGTTATTTAATTAATCAAGAGCCACTAGAATATGTGAGCACATTGGTAGGCACTCAATCGAAATATGAATTATCGTCAGGTAATACTTATCCTGCTATTGCTCGTCCTTGGGGAATGAACTTTTGGACTCCCCAAACTGGTAAAATGGGCGATGGGTGGCAATATACTTATACCGATGATAAAATTAGAGGCTTCAAACAGACTCATCAGCCGAGTCCGTGGATGAACGATTATGGTCAATTCTCTATTTTCCCTATTACAGGCAAACTTGTTTTTGATGAAGATGAGCGTGCAAGTTGGTTCTCTCATAAAGCAGAGATAGCAAAGCCTAACTATTACAGTGTTTATTTAGCAGACTATAATATAACCACAGAAATTACTCCAACCGAGCGTGCTGCTATCTTCCGTTTCACTTTTCCTGAAACTGACAACTCTTATGTGTTAGTTGATGCATTCGATAAGGGGTCATCTATTGAAATCCTTCCTGAGAAAAATGCTATTGTTGGATACACTACAAGGAATAGTGGTGGAGTACCTCAAAATTTTAAGAATTACTTTGTAATTGTTTTTGATAAACCATTCGGCTATAAAGCTACTGTAACTAATGGCGTGATTAATGAAGAAGTCTTAGTTGCACAAGACAATCATGCAGGTGGAATTATTGGTTTTGCAACACAAAAAGATGAAAAGGTAATTGCTCGTGTAGCTTCTTCATTTATTAGTTACCAGCAAGCGTGGCAAAATCTAAAAGAGATAGAGGGGAAGGACTTTGAGACAGTTAAAAGGGAAGGACGTAACCAATGGAATGATGTGTTGGGAAGGGTAGAGATAGAAGATCCTAATGTAGATAATCTACGCACATTTTACTCGGCACTATATCGCTCTGTTTTGTTTCCTCGCAAGTTTTATGAAATAACAGGTGCAGGTGAAATTGTACATTATAGCCCCTATAATGGTGAAGTGTTATCTGGTTACATGTACACCGATACTGGGTTTTGGGA
>JAAZCL010000304.1 GCA_012513315.1 Bacteroidales bacterium
AGAAAGCATGAATCGAGAGATAAAGCTGTTTCACAGAGTGATGAAGTGATGGCTTCTATAAAGAGGCACAGTACTATAAAGCATAGATATGAGAATGGGAGTCAGGTGAGCGACTGGTCGATGTATCTTGAGATACCAAAAAAGGCTCTTGGCTTTGCTGATGGTGAATCATTATCTGGACAAATAATAAAGGCAAATTTTTATAAGTGCGGTGATGAAACTCCCGAGCCTCATTATATTAGTTGGAATCGAATAGATTTGCCAGAACCCAATTTCCATGTACCTCAGTTTTTTGGATTATTGGAGCTGGAATAACAATATAATCTTACTATTTAATCAAACATAATTACCTAAAACAGGAAGAATGAACGATATGGAAAAACTGCTAGATGTTGTCTTTCAATTTATTGATAAAGATGAGAATGTAAAAGTTGAACCACTGGGCAAGGGTCATATAAACGATTCTTATAGAGTTGCCACGGCAGATAAAGAATATGTATTGCAACGTATAAATCACAACATCTTTAAAAACGTACACGAGCTTCAGAATAATATACACAGGGTAACCAGTCATATTCGCACCAAGCTCATAGAGAATGGTGTAACTGATGTTGAGAGACGAGTTATTACACTTATACCAACTCATGAAGGTGCCCTTTATTATAAAGATAAAAATGGCGATTACTGGAGGTTAATGATATTTATTAAAGACAGTAAGAGTTATGAAGAAGTAACCCCCGATCTGGCATATCGTGCAGGTATGGCTTTTGGTGAATTCCAAAAAACACTTGAGGATATTGGGGGTGAGCCACTTTTTGAAACTATTCCCAATTTTCATAATATGGAGAATAGGTTGGAGGCATTTAGGGAGTCGGTTAAAGCCAACAAGGCTGGTAGGCTTGAAGAGGTTGCAGATCTGGTAAAGGAGATTGAAGATCGTGCCGAGGAGATGTGCAAAGCAGAAAGAATGCACAGAGAAGGTAAACTTCCAAAGCGTATTAATCACTGCGATACAAAGGTTAATAATATATTGTTTGATAATGATGAGAAGGTTATATGTGTTGTAGACTTAGATACTGTTATGCCTGGTTTTGTATTGTCTGATTTTGGTGATTTTATTCGCACTGGTGCAAATACTGGAGCTGAGGATGATAAAAACTTAGATAATGTATCTGTAAATTTGGATATCTTTGAAGCTTATGCAAAAGGATACCTCAAGCATGCTGCATCATTTTTAACTGATACCGAGATTGAGAACCTGCCTTATGGTGCTAAACTCTTAACTTACATGCAGACTGTAAGGTTTTTCACTGATTATATTGATGGAGATATTTATTATAAAATAGCATATCCCGAACATAATTTGGTGCGAACAAAAGCTCAGTTTAAATTGTTACAGAGTCTCGAAGAGAACTATGAAAAGATGCAACAAATTGTAAAAGATGCATCACTAAAATAGTTTTACAACTATTGAGAATAAATTAATTAGAATAAAAACAGGTGGAGTAAAGAAATATTATTATCTTTGCACCGCTTTATTTTTGAGGATAAACCGTGGCAAAATTTAGTTTATACAAAATTCCCTTGAAGACTCTTGCACCCGGAGTTCATACTTATGAGTATGAATTAGATAGAAAGTTTTTTGAAGATATCGATGGTGAAGAGGTCAGGAAAGGTGATGTGAAGGTGATATTAAATGTCAGAAGAGCTTCATCTTCATTTGAATTAAATTTCGATATTGAAGGTGTTATTAATGTTTCATGTACAAGATGTCTTGATGACATGAAACTGGATGTAGACACTGAGAATCGACTTATAGTGAAGTTTGGTAGTGAGTATTCTGAAGAGAGCGATGAGATTGTTATTATACCCGAAGTTGAGGGTGAGATTAACATCGCATGGTTCTTATATGAATTTATAGCACTGACAATTCCAATAAAACACGTACATCCTAGGGGTGAGTGTAATAGAACTGTTTCATCTAAATTTAAAAAGCATCGGGCTGTAAGTGTTGATGATGAAGAAGATGATAGCGACGATATAATTGACGACGACTCGGAACCTCAAGAAGATGAAGATGTCCAGCAAAGTGATCCGCGTTGGGATGCACTTCGGGAAATAAACTTAGATGATAATTAAATAAAATAATAAAATTGATATAAAATGGCACATCCAAAGAAAAGACAATCGTCTTCAAGACAAGGAAAGAGAAGAGCGCATGATCATGCCAAAACACCTACATTAGCATTATGCAATAATTGTGGAGCATGGCATGTTTATCATACCGTTTGTAATGATTGTGGTTATTACAGAGGTAAATTGGCGATTGAAAAAGATGCAATAGCTTAAGGCGGTCCGCCTATCTTTTAAAAAAATGGCCCTGAAATAACCGTTAGTTTTTTCAGGGTTTTTCATATAAAGCTAATATGTTTTAAGTTACAATGAATAAAATAAATTCCGTAATTACCGGAATATCCGCAAGTGTACCAGATTATGTGCTCACAAATGAAGAACTTTCTACAATGGTAGATACTACCGATGAGTGGATAATGACAAGGATAGGGATTAAAGAGAGAAGGATATTAAAAGGTGAGAACCAGGGCGTTTCTGTACTGGGAACAAAGGCTGTTGAAGATCTATTGAGAAAAACAAATACCTTGCCGGAAGATATAGATGTAGTAATATTTGCTACTTCAACTCCCGATCATCCTTTTCCATCATCTGCATCAATGGTTGCAGAGAATAATGGTATTAAAAATGCTTTGTGTTTTGATATGCAGGTTGCCTGTTCGGGATTTATATATGGTCTCGAGATTTGTAACGGACTGGTTAAGACAGGCAAATATAAAAAAGTGATTTTGATAGCCGGCGATAAGATGTCGTCTATTACAAACTATAAAGATCGTACAACATGCCCACTCTTTGGTGATGCGGCAGGTGCGGTTTTAATTGAGCCAACAGAAGAAGATTTGGGTATTATTGATGCTGAACTCCACTCTGATGGGGTAGGTTATAAACCTCTTCAGATGAAAGCCGGTGGGAGTAAATATCCAGCAACAGAAGAAACAGTAAGAAACTCGGAGCACACTGTTTACCAAGAAGGACAGGTTGTATTTAAATATGCAGTATCCAGAATGGCAGATGTTTCGGAATCAATAATGAAAAGAAACAACCTTGATGTTGAGGATGTTGATTGGTTGGTACCTCATCAAGCAAATATGAGAATTATAGATGCTGCGGTAAATAGAACCGGATTACCACGTGATAAAGTGATGGTTAATATAGAAAAATACGGAAATACAAGTGCAGCCACCATCCCTCTCTGTTTATGGGAGTGGGAGCCTAAACTTAAGAAGGGCGATAATATTATACTTACTGCATTTGGAGCCGGTTTTTCATGGGGTAGTGTTTATATTAAATGGGGATATGACACTGTTGTTGAAAATTAGAAATTGAAATTGAAATTAAAGGAGAAGTGGAACAGAATATAAAACATCGATCTGGCTTTGTAAATATCGTTGGTAATCCCAATGTAGGAAAATCTACACTAATGAATAGATTGGTGGGAGAGAAAATTTCTATAATTACGGCTAAGTCACAAACAACCCGCCATAGAATTATAGGAATTGTGAATACGCCCGAATATCAGATTGTATATTCTGATACGCCTGGGGTATTACAGCCAAATTATAAGCTGCAAGAGCAGATGCTTGGCTTTTCACTCTCTGCGCTTCAAGATGCTGATGTTTTATTGTATGTAACTGATGTGGTGGAGAAAATTGATAAAAACGATAAGTTTCTCACTAAGGTACAGCAATTAGATCTGCCTGTTTTACTTCTTATAAATAAAATAGACCAAACTAATCAGAGCGATTTAGAGAAGTTTGTTGACGTATGGAAGGAAATGCTTCCTAAATCAGAAATATATCCTATATCAGCCCTAAATGATTTTGGGGTTGAGATGATAAAAAAACGTATATTAGAGCTGCTGCCCGAGTCGCCTCCTTACTTCGAGAAAGATGCATTGACAGATAAGCCGGCACGTTTTTTTGTAACAGAGATCATACGAGAGAAGTCTCTATTAATATATCAAAAAGAGATACCATACTCAATAGAGGTGGTGGTTGAGGAGTTTAAAGAAGAGAGTGATATTATTCGTATTAGAGCAATTATTCTTGTTGAAAGAGATACCCAAAAAGGAATTGTGATAGGACATAAAGGAGAATCACTTAAAAAGCTTGGAACAATGGCTCGGAAGGATATAGAGCAGTTTTTTGAAAAGAAAGTCTTTTTGCAACTTTATGTGAAAGTTGAAAAGGATTGGAGAGATAGAGATAATATGCTCAAGAGGTTTGGGTATAAACTTGATTAATATAACAATATGCAAAATTTAGTAGCAATAGTGGGCCGCCCAAATGTTGGCAAATCCACCCTGTTTAACCGTTTAACGCAAACCCGACAAGCAATAGTAACTGATATTGAGGGAACAACACGCGATCGTCTTTATGGAAAGGTAGCTTGGAATGGTGAAGAATTTTCGTTGATTGATACCGGCGGATGGGTAGTTAACTCTGAAGATGTAATGGAAGAGGAAATCAATAAGCAGGTGCAAGTTGCTATTGAAGAGGCAGTTGTTATCCTGTTGGTTGTTGACGTTATGAATGGGGTTACCGATTTGGATACCAGCGTGGCGCAAATGCTACGCCAATCGGGTAAGCCAGTTGTAATAGTTGCAAACAAATCAGACAACTTCGATATAGGTCATCAATCGGCCGAGTTCTATTCATTGGGACTTGGAGATCCTTTTAGTGTTTCGAGTATTAATGGTGCAGGAACTGGAGATTTACTTGATCATATTGTAACCCTGTTTACCAGAGCCAATGAAGAAGAGATACTTGAAGATATACCTAAGATTGCAATAGTGGGTCGTCCTAACGCAGGAAAATCTTCTTTTGTAAATTCTCTCCTTGATGAGGAAAGGAGCATTGTAACCGATATTGCCGGAACAACTCGTGATTCTATATTCCATAGATATAATAAGTTTGGGATGGACTTTTACCTAATTGATACTGCGGGTATTCGCAAAAGAGGTAAAGTGAGCGAAGATCTTGAATATTTTTCTGTTATCAGATCGATTAGAGTAATTGAAAATGCTGATGTTAGTATTTTGATGATTGATGCCACAAGGGGTATTGAAAGTCAGGATATGAATATTTTCTCACTGATTCAAAAAAACCGTAACGGTCTGGTTGTATTCATAAATAAGTGGGATACGGTTGAAAGTAAGGATAACACTGTTATTAAAACTTTTGAGAATGCAATTCGTCAGAGATTAGCACCGTTTACCGACTTTCCCATAGTATTTGGTTCAGCCACAACTAAGCAGCGTATTCTTAAGGTGATGGATCTAACAAAAGAGGTGTACGAAAACAAGAAGAGGAAAATATCTACACATAAACTCAATGAGATTATGCTGCCAATAATTGAAAGAACTCCACCTCCATCAAATAAGGGAAAATTTGTTAAAGTTAAGTATATTACTCAACTCCGTAATACTAGCGTACCATCATTTGTTTTCTTCTGTAATTTGCCTCAATGGGTAAAAGAGCCATATCGCAGATTCATTGAAAACCGTATGCGTGAGAACTGGAATTTTACAGGAACACCCATCAATATATTTTTCAGAGAAAAATAAATGGTGAATTATAATGTAATACGGAAAATATTGCGTTAATTTGTATTGATTTGAGATTTAAGAAATGTTTGTCAAACTTAAGTCTTATCACAAAAAAATATAATTTTTGAAACGTAAATTCCCTTTCGAAAGACTGGGCAAAACCAAAGGAGCAGGAATGAATACGAAGAACAATCTTGAGAACGAAAAACAACCTCTTAACGAAGATCAATCTGTAAATAATCTCTCTGAAAATGTACAGGAAGTTCAGGAAGAAGTTAAACCAGAAGCTATTGAAACAGAACAGGTAGTTGAAGAAGTACCTGTTGAAGAAACAACAGAACCTTTATCTGAAACAGAACCTGTTATTGAGGAAACAACAAAACCTGTTGTTGAAGCGGAACCAGTTGTAGAAGAAGCAGCAGAGCCCTTAGTTGAAGCAGAACCTGTTACTGAAGAAAAATCAGAACCGGTAGCTGAATCAGAACCGGTAGCTGAAGAAGCAACAGAGCCCTTAGATAAACCTGAATCTGAAATAGACTACCATCTTGAGGATGCAAACGATGATGATTCTGAAGAGGAAGAGGATGAAGATGAAGAAATAGATGAGAATTCTGTTTCTGAAGAATCGGGTTCAACTTTAATGTCAATAGAGGAGATTGTTAAACAACTTCGTAGTCTGTTTGAAAAAGAAACTCTGCAACGCAAACACGTTGAGGAGTATAAAAATCAGTTCTATAGATCTCTTCGTAATGAGATTGAGTCGCAAAAGCATGTTTTTACTGCAGATGGTGGTGAAGAGATTGATTTTGTGGCAAATGAACCTGAAATTTATACAGAAGGTAAAGAACTGCTTCTGAAAATTAAAGAGAAACGTGCTGAACTTGTTGCAAAAGAGGATGAATTAAAAGAGAAGAATGTAGCCAGAAAGCTATCGATAATTAACCAAATTAAACTTCTTACTGAAACTCAAGGGCACGAAGATTTTAATAAAACTTATCAGGATTTTAAAGCACTTCAACAGGAATGGAGTGAGATTAAACTTGTTCCTCAATCTAAGGTTAACGAGCTGTGGAAATCATATCAGCGTTATGTTGAGAAATTTTATGACTTGGTTCGTATTAACAATGAGTTTAGAGAATACGACTTTAAGAAAAACTTAGAACTTAAGACAGATTTGTCTGAAGCAGCTGAAAGGTTGAATGACGAAACAGATGTGGTTTCTGCATTTCACCAATTACAAAATCTTCATCAAGAGTGGAGAGAGATCGGTCCGGTTTCACGCAAAGATCGTGAAGTTATATGGGATAGATTTAAAGCCGCTTCTACAGTTATAAATAAAAAATATCAAGAGCATTTTGAAGAGTTAAGAGATAAAGAGGATGAAAACCTTGAACTTAAAACTGCTATATGCGAGAAGCTTGAAGCAATTGATTATACCAAGATAAAGTCGATTAAAGACTGGAACAGAAACGTTAAAGAGGTTCTTGAATTACAGTCTCAATGGCGTAAGATTGGTTATGTGCCAAGAAAATGGAATACTAAGATATATAAGAGATATCGTGCTGCATGCGACTTGTTCTTTAAAAATAAAAACGATTATTATAAATCACTTAGAGGAGAGATGGACGATAATCTAAAGAAAAAGATAGAGTTATGTGAACGCGCAGAGGCTTTGAAAGATAGTACTGATTGGAAAAAAACCACACAAGAGTTTATAGAGATTCAGAGACAGTGGAAAACAATTGGTATTATACCTCGTAAGTATGTTGACTCTGTTTGGAAAAGATTCATTACTGCCTGTGATTATTTCTTTGAGCAGAAAAAATTAAACACTTCTTCTCGTTACGAAGAAGAGAATAATAATCTTTTAACAAAAAGAGATATTGTTGAACAGATTAAGAAGATAGACCCTGCTCTTAAAGAAGATGATGCTCTTGCACAGTTGCATGATTTAATGGCAAAATGGCAAGGTGTGGGATATGTACCTTATAAGATGAAGGATGTTTCTTATCACGAATTTTATGAAGCTACAGAAGCTCAGTTTGATAGACTAAACGTAAATAAAGCCGATAGAAAACTAGAAAGCTTTAAGTCTAATATCACTGATATGGCCAAATCGGGCAACGCAAAGAACCAACTCTATTTTGAGCGTGAGAAGCTTATGCGTCAATTTGATAGAATGAAAAATGAATTGCAGACATATGAAAACAATATTGGCTTTTTATCTATTTCTTCAAAGAAAGGTAATCATCTGTTAGACGATATGAACCAAAAAGTTGAGAAAATTAAGTCGGAGTTACAATTGATAGTTAAAAAAGTTGAGGCTATAGATGCGGAATTGTAAAACAGACTTATCTTATAATATTAAAAAAGCGAATGGTAAATCCATTCGCTTTTTTTCTAATACGTAATTAGTGACGAAAGAACCAATTATTCTAAAAATAAGTGCTAAATTCGTAATTCGAATTGGAATTAGTAAATCCTAAATATAATTTTATGAAAAGAATTTCAACTTTTATCTTTACTCTGTTTTTAACCTTAACTGTTTTTGCTCAGTGGCAACCAGCAGGAGATAAAATTAAAACCAGATGGGCATCTGAAATTGATGTAAACAATGTTTTACCCGAATATCCAAGGCCAATAATGGAAAGAGGAGAGTGGCAAAATCTTAATGGTTTGTGGGATTATGCAATTATTCCTGTAGGACAAACCCCTACAAATTACGATGGTGAAATATTAGTGCCTTTTGCAGTGGAATCGAGCCTTTCGGGTGTACAAAAACGAGTTGGTGGAGATAATGAATTATGGTATCATCGTGAGTTTAATGTGCCTTCTAAGTGGAGAAATAGTAGAGTATTATTGCACTTTGGTGCAGTGGACTGGAAAGCAGATGTATGGGTAAATGATATAAAAGTTGGGCAACATAAAGGTGGATATACACCATTCTCATTTGATATTACTCCTGCTTTAATTAATGGAACTAATACCGTTAAAGTGAAGGTTTGGGATCCAACTGATCAAGGATTTCAACCGCGCGGCAAGCAGGTAAATGATCCTCACGGGATATGGTATACACCTGTTACGGGTATTTGGCAGACTGTATGGCTGGAGCCTGTTCCTGAAACTTATATCAAGGATTTGAAGATTACTCCAGATATAGACAAAAATATTTTGCTTGTTGAAGCTATTACAAATATAAATACAACAGCAAAAAGAATTGAGGTAAAGGTGAAAGAGGGAAAGAGTGTAGTAGCTACAGCGCAATCGATAAACAATGAACCTGTTGAGATTGCAATGCCTCAAAATGCAAAGCTTTGGTCGCCCAACAACCCTCACCTCTACGATTTGGAAGTTATAGTATGGGATGGCAACAAACAACTAGATAAGGTTGATAGCTATGCAGCTATGAGAAAATACTCAATGAAACGTGATGATAAAGGTATAGTACGCTTGCAGTTAAATAATAAAGACCTGTTTCATTTTGGGCCTTTAGACCAGGGATGGTGGCCCGATGGTCTTTATACTGCTCCTACCGATGAAGCTTTAGAATATGATATAATTAAAACAAAAGATTTAGGATTCAATATGATACGTAAACACGTTAAGGTTGAACCCGCTCGATGGTATACTCATTGCGATAGACATGGAATGATTGTATGGCAGGATATGCCTAATGGAGACAGAAGTCCCGAATGGCAAATGCATTCATATTATACTGGTTCTGAGAGAGAGCGTTCGGCAGAGTCCGAAACAAATTTCCGTCAGGAGTGGAAGGAGTTAATGGATTATCTATATTCTTATCCATCTGTTGGAGTATGGGTGCCATTTAACGAAGCGTGGGGTCAGTTTAAAACTGCCGAGATAACAGAATGGACTAAAGCTTATGATCCTACAAGGTTAGTAAACCCTGCAAGTGGTGGTAACCATTACACTGTGGGAGATATGCTTGACCTGCACAATTATCCTAATCCCAGAATGTATTTGTATGATGCACAACGTGCTACAGTGCTTGGCGAATATGGTGGAATAGGTTGGGCACACAAAGATCACTTATGGGAGCCCGACCGTAACTGGGGTTATGTTCAGTTTAACAGTTCAAAAGAGGTTACAGATGAGTATGTTAAGTACGCAGAAGAATTAAAACAATTGATTCGCCAGGGATTCTCTGCAGCAGTTTATACTCAAACAACAGATGTGGAGGTAGAAGTTAATGGCTTGCTTACTTATGATCGTAAACTTGTTAAGGTTGACGAAGAACGAGTAAGAAAAATCAATCAAGAAATATGCAATATCTTGAACGACTAATCTTATATCTATTCTTCTTTTCGCAGCTGCATCTTGTGATAACTCTGAAAACCAGAATAAAAAGGATTATTTTATCGAATGGGATAATAACTCTCTCGTCTGCATTGCAGATGAGGGAGGTTATCCTCGTTTAATTAGGATGCTTGATGTATCAATTCTGGGCTGTATAAGAAAATAGGTGTTTGATTTTTTAAATATAATGAAATGAAGAAAATTTTTTTATACATCATATTCATTTTCATCACGATTATAAGCTGCAAGGCTAATGAAACGATTGATGAAAAACCAGTTCATGAAAATGAATACAAGAACCCAATACTA
>JAAZCL010000305.1 GCA_012513315.1 Bacteroidales bacterium
ACATAGAATATAATAATTATCGTACACATGGTTTTAAAATAACCGGTAATAAGTATGAGTATATCGATGTGGACTATCAGGATAGAAAGTTTTTAGAAAAAACTTATAGATTACCAATTCCTAATAGTGAATTGGAAAATAATTCGCTCATTACACAATATGACGAATGGCTCTAATAAATTAAAAACTTGAACAAAATGAAAAATAATATTTTTAAATTAATAATGGCCTTAGCATCCATACTATTTTTAATAGGAGGTTGCCAATCGCCGGAAGAATTAATTCCTTCTGTATCGCGTGATGGAATTAATAGCATTACTGCATCGTTTATGGGTGATGATAGTTCTGAGAACTCCTTTAGTAGCGAAATTGATCATAATAATGGAATCATTACAATAGTGTTTCCTTATAACTATCCAAGGACATCGAATAATGTATTAACATTGGCAGATTTAGACCATATGCGTGTTTCTGCAAACTTAGATGATAATGTTACTATATCTCCTGCACTATTATATATGGATTTAACAAAAGATAATCTAATTACTATTACTGATCAAACTAAAACCAAAAAACAGTATAAAGTTGTAGCTGAAATTAGAAAAAGTGCTGAAAGCGCTATTACTAGCTTCGAGCTTATTGGTCCAGGTTTGGTGGGTGTTGTTAACGAAGAGAATAAAACTATATCTATTATTGCTGTTGATGAAATTGGACCAACATTAGCGAAGGTTAGTTTGTCTCACGGTGCTACAATGAGTCCGGACCCAAGAGAAGTGGAATTGGATTATAACGAAGAGGTTAAAATCACTGTTACTGCTCAAAATGGTACATCAACATCTGTTTATACAGTTAAAAAAGATGTTCCTGCCAAAGTTGAAATTGGTATGAGAGAAGGTAGTGGAAAAGTTCTTTGGGCTAAAAAGCTACAGAGTGATCTTGGTATTGTACCTTTGAATCTTACAGGAGGTTTAGCAGTAACTAAAGATCATGTTGTAATTAACACTCGCGGTGAAGAAAGTATTTACTTGAATCGCAAGACGGGAGAGAAAGAAGGGACATTAAATATGAGTAGTATTGTTGGTAGTTTAACTAACTTCTATAATACAGCCGACGACGATGGTAATATTTTCGTTAATAATCTTGCGCCTAATGCAGGTTCATTTAAAATATGGAGAATAAAAGATGTTACATCAACTCCTGAACTATATATTGAGTATAATGGTGGTGAAGCATTGGGTCGTAAAATATCTATAAAAGGAAGTGTAGATAAAGATGCTATCATTACAGCTCCCATATATGGCGAAGGTAAACACTTCTTACGTTGGGAAGTTAAGAATGGTGCATTAGTATCTACCACACCAGAAAAACTAACTATTAGTGGAATTGAAGGTGCAGCTTGGTGGGATAATGCAGACATTGTATATTCTAACCCATCTGATGTGAATAGCGATTATTTTGCTGCATATTATACTCCTCCTCGCAAGCTTGCATGGGTGGATGGTGTAACACATGCTGTAAAAGCTTGGGGACCTGAAATAAGTGGGAACTGGATTGTGAATGCAGTTGATCATGCAATGTTTAACAACAATGCTTATGTAGTTCAAAACTCTATAAACTCATTTACATGGGGTAGCGACGACACTATCTTACTGTTTGATGCAAGTTCAACTAACTCAATTTCTACTCCTATATGGAATGCGCCAATTGGCACTTATGGTGGAAAAGACAATGCAGGACAAAATGCAAATGGTACGGGTGATGTTGTTCTGAAAGTTTCAGACGATGGTTACTATATGCACTTATACTTTATGTTTACAAATGGACAAGTGGTTTGTGTGCAATTTGACGCTATTGCTAGATAAGTATTTAATTACTTAAACATTTATAATAAAAGACCTGCGCCTTTTTTAGTAGGCGTGGGTCTTTTTTTACTCATGACAACTGAATTTTATAATAGTAATTTAAATTAAAACAATGTATAAGAAATCTCACCGAATTCAATCCATCGATATTTTAAGAGGGCTTACTGTAGCTCTTATGATTTTCGTAAACAACATTGCTGGTGTGACAGGTGTTCCGGCCTGGCTTGCTCATGCTCCTGTAGGATATGATGCAATGTATTTGGCCGATATAGTATTCTCATTATTTCTCTTTTGGGTAGGTATGTCTGTCCCTTTGGCTATAGAAGGACAACATAGAAAAGGAGTGAAAGATTTAGATATTCTTGCACATATACTTAAGCGAACTGTTAGTCTATTGTTTATAGGTGTGTTGATGGTAAATATCGATAGCCTTTCATCAGAGAAGTCAGGAATTGATAGTAACTTATGGGCCTTTTTGATGTATGTAGGCGTAATTGCTTCATGGAGAGTATATGGAAAAGAGAAAACTCATATTGGGAAATGGGTTGGAGTTATAGTTCATTACAGTGGAATAGCATTGCTTGTTTATCTAGTTCTTATTTTTAGAACTAGTGATGGAGGTTGGCTCACACCTCAATGGTGGGGTATTTTAGGTTTAATTGGTTGGGCATATCTTGTTACAGCTGTTTGTTATCTCTTCTTTAGAAATAACTTTACCCATCTTATCTTACTCTTTATTGGTTTGATAGCTTATCACGCTATTTATTCAGGCTTTCCAGGTTTAAAGAGTTATGCAGGATGGTTTGCTTTAAATTCTTATGGCGGTCATGCAACGCTCAGTTTTGCAGGAATGATGGCTACATTGGTAATGCTTAAATATCGTACATCAATAAACAAGTTTTTTAAAATATGGGGCTTTAGTGGACTGTTCTTTTTTGTTATGGCATTTTTATCTCGACCTATTTGGGGCATTCAAAAAGATGGAGCTTCACCTTCATGGGTTTGGCTCTCTATAGCTATAGGATTATGGTTGCTCATTCTTGTGTGGTTCTTAGTTGAGAAGAGAGGGTATACTTCGTGGGCTTTGGTTTTTAAGCCTGCAGGTACAGATACTTTTTTTGCCTATCTATTACAAAGTAGTTACTATAATTTATTCTGGCTTCTTGGTTTAAGCTATCCTGTTTGGCTAAATCATTCAATAGGAGGCTTTATTAGATCGCTCATTGTTTCTATTCTCTTAATACAACTTACAGGATTGTTAGCGAGAAAAGGAATTAGACTTAAACTTTAAACTCTAGAAAGATGTTTCTATTTAAAGAGAAGCATGTTATATTTGTTATAATATTAATTAAAAACTAAACTTAAGATTATGACTAAAAAAAATATTTTCAAATACTTTACACTGTTGCTATTAATAGGCAGTATGGTTTTTGCCTTTGCTTGTTCAGATGATGCAGAACCTGATTGCAAATTTCCTGAACCACCTGCTACAAATGATGACAAACCCCGCTATATTTGGATAGATGCGGCTGCTAACTTTAAAGATTTTGCTAATAATAAAGAGAACATTGCTCGTGATTTGAAGTTGGCAAAAGATGCTGGTTTTACTGATGTTGTAGTAGATGTGAGACCATCTAATGGCGATATCCTTTTTAAGTCTTCAGTAGAGGGTGTGCAACAAGTTGAATGGTTGGCTGCATGGATAAATGGAGTGTATGGTAAAGTGACTCGTACAGCCACGTTTGATTACTTGCAAGAATTTATTGACAAAGGTCATGAATTAGGTTTAAAAGTACATGCTGGTTTAAATACAATGACTGGTGGGCAAGGTAATACTCTTGGAAGTCAAGGATTGTTATACAGAGATTCTAGTAAAAAAGACTGGGCAACTTCATTAAACACTATATCTGGCATATCAAACACAATGGAAACAGCTTCGGGAACAAAGTTTTTTAACCCAAATAATGAGAATGTGCAAAATTATTTAGTTGCTCTGCTAAAAGACCTTGCAAAATACAATGTAGATGGAATTATTTTAGATAGAGGTCGCTTTGAAGGTATTCATTCTGACTTTTCTGAAAGTACACGCAAGAAGTTTGAAGCTTAGCTTGGCGGTGTAACTATTGCAAATTATCCTGATGATATTTTGCCTCCAGGAATTACAATGATTGAAGTAATAGCATTGGTAAACAAGGGTGAAACTCAACAATATTTTAAACAATGGCTTGAATTTAGAGCAAAAACAATATACGATTTCATGTAAAAGGCTCGTAATGCAGTTAAGTCGACTAATTCTAAAATAAAGTTTGGAGTGTATGTTGGTGGTTGGTATTCGTCTTACTACGAAGTAGGTGTAAACTGGGCAAGCCAAAAATATAACACATCAGCTTATTACAGTAAGTGGGCTACACCTAAGTATAAAGATTATGGATATGCTGCACTTATGGATCAAACACTAATAGGTGCTTACGCTAGTCCGGGAGCTGTATATGGGTCAGGTGAATGGACAATGCAAGGGTTTAGTAGGTTAGCTAAAGACAAAATTAAAAATGATTGTCCTATGGTGGCAGCCGGACCAGATGTGGGTAACTGGGATGCCGATAATAAGTATACACAGGCTCAAGAAAATCAAGCCATTGTTAACTCTGTAAAAGCATGCATGGACGAATGCGATGGTTACTTCCTATTTGATATGATACACCTGAAAATGGCCAACCAATGGCAATATGCAAAAGAAGGAATTGATAAAGCAATAAAATAAATAAGGAATATATATATGTTTTTAAATATAATAACTAAAACAAGATTATTAAAACGTGGTTTTTGTTTAACTCTTGTACTATTATTAGGTATGTCTGTGCAATCTTTTGCACAAACATACCTTGTAAATGGTAAAGTGTCGAGTAAAGGAGTAGCTTTAGAGAAAGTAATGGTAACTGATGGAGACAACACTACGCTTACAAATGCAAAAGGGGAGTATAGTTTACATGTTTCCCCTTATTCAAAATTTGTGTATGTTACCACACCAGCCGGATACTTACCCAAAGACAGTCTCAATGTGCCAAAGTTTTATAAACCATTGAATGGTGTAGAAAACTCAACATACAATTTTGAGCTGATTAAGAATGAAAAAGACGATTCAAATCATGTAGTGTTAGTACATGCCGACCCTCAGTTTTTTAAACGAGAACATATAGATTGGTATGCAGAGATTGTTGAAGATTGCGCTGCCACAGTAGCAGAATATTCAAATAGAGATGTGTTTGGTATTGATTGTGGTGACTTATCGTCAGATCATCCCGAGCTGTACTCTCCGTATATTGACGCGCTTAATAAAGCAAATGTACCTTTCTACCGTGTTTTGGGTAATCATGATTTAGAATATGGAGGACGCACGACAGAGAAGTCTGTTGGACAATACGAAAGCTTTTTTGGCCCATCTAACTACTCATTCAACAGAGGACATGCACACTACATTGTGCTCAATAATGTGTTTTATGTAGGCAGAGATTACTTTTATATGGGTTATCTTGATGAGCAAACCTACAGATGGATAGAGCAGGATTTATCCCATGTTCCTGAAGGGTCACCTGTTTTTGTTTCAATGCATATTCCTGCACGACTAGATGAGCAGACTCAACCATTTAAATATGACGCTCGTTCGATTGCAAACCAGACAATAAATATAGCTCCACTGTTTAAGATGCTTGAGGCTTACAATGCTCATATATTTACAGGTCATATGCATCTTAACCGTAACATGATTCATAGTCCTAATCTTTATGAACACAACACTGCAGCTATATGTGGAACATGGTGGCAAGGTGAGTATTGTGTTGATGGCACACCGCAAGGTTATGGAGTGTATGAGGTAAATGGAAACGATGTGAGATGGTATTATAAAAGTTCGGGACATCCTCGTGAACATCAAATGAGAGCTTATCCTGTTGGAAGTAGCAGTGAACATCCGGAGGAAATTATTGTAAATGTTTGGAATTGGGATAAAACTTGGAAAGTAGAGTGGATTGAAAATGGTGAACACCGTGGAGCTTTAAATCAATTTACGGGTTACGACCCAGGAGTATTGAAGATGCTTGACGAAAAAGAAGAACTAGACTTTAGTTGGATAGGAGCAAGTAAAACAGATCATCTGTTTAAAGCAAAGCCACAGTATCAAAACTCTAAAATAGAAATTGTTGTTACAGATCACTTTGGAGAAGTTTTTAAAACAACGCTTTAAATAAACTTACTATAATGACCGAAGTAATTAATAAAGAATTAATAAACACTCGCTTTCTCTTCTCACTTTTGCTCCTTTTTTGTTTTGCAGCAAACAGTATTGCTCAGACGTATAGTATCAATGGCAAAGTGTTGGGAGAAGGAAAGCCCTTGGAGAATGTAGTGGTAACTGATGGCAGAAATGTCACAGTTACCAATGCAGAAGGAGTGTATACACTTGATGTATCTCCCTATTCAACCTTTGTTTATCTTTCTACTCCAACTGGTTATCTGCCAAATGATAGTTTAAATGTTCCATTATTTTTTAAGCCTCTGAATGGGGTAGTTGATTCAGTTTATGATTTTGAGTTGATAAAGAATGAGAAGAACGATTACAATCACATTGTGCTTGTACAGGCCGATCCTCAGTTCTTTAGAGAAGAGCAATTCGATTTATACGAAGAGGTTATTGATGATTGTATAGAAACAATTGCAAGCTATAAACACCAAGATGTATTTGGTATAGATTGTGGAGACTTGACAGCCGATCGTTCCGATTTTTACTCTCCATATATCAATATACTTAACAAAACAGGAGTTCCTTTCTATCGTGTATTAGGAAATCACGATATGGAGAATGGTGGACGAACAAAAGAAGAGTCTGTACATCAATTCGAAAGTTACTTTGGTCCTTCTAATTATTCGTTCAATAGAGGAAATGCCCATTACATTGTTCTTAATAATGTATATTATTTGGGAAGACCCTATTCATATATGGGATACATAGATGAACAAACTTACAGCTGGATAAAACAAGACTTGTCTTATGTACCTGAGGGAACATTAGTTTTTGTAGCAATGCATATTCCCGGCAGGTTGACTGA
>JAAZCL010000306.1 GCA_012513315.1 Bacteroidales bacterium
GGCCTTCAAGAGAAGAGTTATCAGGCAGTACGGTGATTGTTTTAATTGCTTCCCTAATAATTGCCCTTATAGTATTTGGCATGGACTCTTTATTTGAGTGGATATTAAAAGTCCTATACGGTATTTTATAATTCCTGAAGATAAGACATAATGGCTGAAGATAGAAAAAAATGGTACGTATTACGTTCTGTTAGTGGTAAAGAAAATAAAGTCAAAGAATATCTTGAATCAGAGATGCAAAAAACCGATTTAGGAAAATACCTTTCTCAGGTACTAATCCCTACAGAAAAAACTTTTACAGTTCGTAACGGAAAAAAAGTGATGAAAGAACGCGCTTATCTTCCTGGGTACGTATTGATAGAAGCCGAACTGACGGGAGAGGTAATTCATGAACTTAAGAATATCAATTATGTAGCTGGCTTCTTGCCAAATACTGCTAACCCTCAACCATTACATGAGTCGGAGGTTAAACGTATTATGGGCACAATGGATGAATTGGAAGAAGCTGGTGATGATATGGATATGAAGTACTACGTTGGTGAAAACGTGAAAGTGATTAGCGGTCCTTTCAGTAGTTTTTCTGGTGTAGTTGAAGAGATCAATGAAGAGAGAAAGAAACTTAAAGTGATGGTTAAAATTTTCGGAAGGAAACAACTTCTGGAATTAAGCTATATGCAAGTAGAGAAAGAATAATCAGTTATTTGGTTACGCAGATTCTGTAAATTCTACTAAGTGTTTCGAAAACCAATTAATTAAAATCAAGAAAATGGCTAAACAAGTTGCCGGACAACTAAAATTACAAATCAAAGGAGGTGCCGCAAATCCATCGCCCCCAGTAGGACCTGCATTAGGTTCAAAAGGGATCAATATTATGGATTTCTGCAAGCAGTTCAATGCCAGGACTCAAGACAAAGCCGGTAAAGTGTTACCAGTGGTTATCACTTACTATGCCGACAAGTCATTTGATTTTATTGTTAAAACTCCACCGGTTGCAATTCAATTATTAGAAGCTAGTAAACAAAAGGGAGGATCAGCAGAACCCAATCGTCTTAAGATTGCTGCTGTTACTTGGGATCAGATTCAAACAATCGCTCAAGAAAAAATGACCGACCTTAATTGCTTCACACTTGAATCAGCAATGAAAATGGTAGCTGGAACGGCTCGAAGCATGGGTATCACAGTTAAAGGGAAATTTCCTGAAAATATTACAATTTAAAAACTTCAATTGAGACATGAGTAAACTGACAAAAAATCAAAAGTTGGCTTTTAGCAAGATTGAAGCAGGAAAATCTTATTCACTGAAAGAAGCAGCTGAACTGGTAAAAGAAATAACTACTACCAAGTTCGACTCTTCTGTAGATATCGATGTGCGCTTAGGCGTAGATCCGCGAAAAGCTAATCAAATGGTAAGAGGTGTTGTAACTCTTCCTCACGGTACAGGAAAACAAGTTAGAGTTCTAGTATTGTGTTCTCCGGAAGTCGAGACCGAAGCTTTAGAAGCTGGTGCAGACTATGTAGGACTAGATGAATATATCGAAAAAATTAAAGGTGGTTGGACCGATATTGATGTTATTATTACACAACCGCAGATAATGGGTAAAATTGGTGCATTAGGGCGAGTTTTAGGACCACGCGGATTAATGCCTAACCCAAAGAGTGGTACGGTTACTCCTGATGTGGCAAAAGCCGTAAAGGAAGTAAAACAAGGTAAGATTGACTTTAAGGTTGACAAAGCTGGTATAATTCATGCATCTGTTGGAAAAGTATCATTTTCGCCGGATCAAATTACAGATAACGTAAGAGAATTTGTTCAAACGTTGATTAAATTGAAACCGACATCAGCAAAAGGTACTTATATTAAGAGTATTTATCTTTCTAGCACAATGAGTCCAGGTATCAAACTGGATACTAAAGCATTAGAAGAAACTAAATAATAAAGGAATCAATGAAAAGGGAAGATAAACAACATATAATAAAACAGCTATCAGCTGATATTCAAGAATACGAAAACTTTTACCTTACCGATATTGCTACATTAAATGCAGAAAAAACGAGTAAACTTAGAAGTGAGTGTTTCAAAGAGGATATCAAGTTGGTTGTAGTTAAAAACACCTTACTGCAAAAAGCATTCGAATCGCTGGAAGGAAAATATGAAGAATTATATCCTATTTTAAAGGGAAATACAGCAGTCATGTTTTCAAACTCAGCTAATGCTCCTGCTAAGCTTATTGATAAATTTAAAGCTGATAAGGTACCTTCATTAAAAGGTGCTTATGTTCAGGAAAGTTTCTTTATCGGTGCTGAAACACTTAAAGAACTTGTAAATATCAAGAGCAAAACAGAGCTTATCGGAGATGTTATTTCACTATTGCAATCTCCTGCTAAGAATGTTATATCTGCACTACAATCTGGTGGTACAACAATTCATGGTGTATTAAAAACACTATCGGAAAGAGAACAATAATTGTTCATACACAACAAACAAACAGAATTAGTAATCAATAATTAAACAAATACAAAACATGGCAGACTTAAAAAAATTTGCTGAAGACTTGGTTAACTTAACAGTAAAAGAAGTTAACGAATTAGCTGAAATTTTAAAAACCGAGTATGGTATCGAACCGGCCGCTGCAGCTGTAGCTGTTGCTGCAGGTCCTGCAGGAGGTGAAGAAGTTGCTGAAGAAAAATCAGCATTTGACGTAATCCTTAAGAGTGCTGGTTCAGCTAAACTTGCTGTTGTTAAAGCAGTAAAAGAGCTTACAGGTTTAGGTCTTAAGGAATCTAAAGATTTAGTAGACGCTGCTCCAAGTGAATTGAAAAAAGGTATAACAAAAGACGAAGCGGAAGCTTTGAAAAAACAACTTGAAGAGGCTGGAGCAGAAGTTGAGCTTAAATAACATTTACCTAAATTAGGTTAATTCGGTTAGGAATCTTCCATATAGAAGGTTCTTAACCTTTTCTGTCAATATATATTAGGTTCATAAACTCATTCCTATGTCTTCAAACAAAGCCAATCAAAGAATAAATTTTGCGTCGATTAAAAATCCGCTTGACTTCCCAGATTTTCTAGAAGTACAGTTACAATCATTTCAGGATTTCATCCAACTCGACACGCCTCCAGAAAGCAGGAAAAAAGAAGGATTGTACAAGGTTTTCACAGAAAATTTCCCAATCACTGATACTCGTAACAACTTTGTCCTGGAATTTTTGGATTACTATGTTGATCCTCCAAGATATTCCATAGATGATTGTGTAGATAGGGGATTAACATATAGTGTACCTCTAAAAGCAAAACTCTATCTATATTGTACTGACCCCGATCACGAAGACTTTACTCCAGTAATACAAGACGTATACTTGGGTACAATTCCTTATATGACCGACAAAGGTACATTCGTGATTAATGGTGCAGAACGTATTATTGTATCGCAACTTCATCGCTCGCCAGGTGTATTCTTTGGTCAGAGCACGCATGCTAATGGTACAACACTTTATTCTGCCCGTGTAATACCTTTTAGAGGATCATGGATAGAATTTGCTACTGACATTAATAGTGTCATGTATGCATATATCGATCGTAAAAAGAAACTTCCTGTTACTACATTACTCCGTGCCATAGGTTTTGAGAATGATAAAGATATTCTTGAAATATTTGATTTGGCAGAAGAAGTAAAAGCAAATAAAACCAATCTAAAAAAAGTATTAGGCCGCAAACTTGCAGCCAGAGTACTTAAATCCTGGATGGAGGATTTTGTAGACGAAGATACTGGTGAAGTAACTTCTATTGAAAGAAATGAGGTTATAATTGAACGCGAAACTATACTAGAACAGGAGCATATTGATGATATCTTAGAATCGGGTGTTGCTTCCATTCTTCTACACAAGGAAACGGACAGCTCAATTGATTACTCAATTATATATAATACTTTGCAAAAAGATCCGAGTAATTCGGAAATTGATGCAGTTCGTCATATTTACCGATTATTACGTAGCTCAGAACCAGCAGATGATTCAAGTGCACGTGATGTTATCAACAATCTATTTTTCTCAGAAAAAAGATACGATTTAGGTGATGTAGGACGTTATAGAATTAACAAGAAATTAAATCTTGAAATAGAAAATGATATTCGTGTATTAACTAAAGAGGATATCATTGAAATCATAAAATATTTAATAGAGCTTATAAACTCCAAAACGGTAGTTGACGATATTGACCACCTAAGCAACAGACGTGTGCGTACTGTGGGAGAACAGCTTTATACACAATTTGGAATTGGGTTGACTCGTATGGCACGTATTATCCGCGAAAGGATGAACGTTAGAGACAACGAGGTATTTACTCCTATAGATTTAATAAACGCGAAAACAATTTCTTCCGTAATAAATACTTTTTTCGGAACAAATGCGTTGTCACAATTTATGGACCAAACCAACCCGCTTGCAGAAATTACTCATAAACGTCGTTTATCTGCATTAGGGCCAGGTGGGCTTTCTCGTGAACGTGCCGGATTTGAAGTTCGTGACGTACACTTTACTCACTATGGTCGTCTCTGTCCAATTGAAACTCCTGAAGGACCAAACATTGGATTAATTTCCTCACTTTGTGTTTATGCAAAAATAAATGATCTTGGATTTATTGAAACTCCTTATAGAAAAGCAGAAAAAGGAGTTGTAAATATCAAAAATGATGAGATTATCTATCTTGCTGCCGAGGAGGAAGAAGATAGGATTATTGCACAAGGTAACGCACCTTTGGATGAAAAAGGAAACTTTATCAATCCACGAGTGAAATCAAGAAGAGATGCAGATTATCCTGTAGTTGCACCTGAAGAAGTAGAGTTAATGGATGTATCTCCTATGCAGATTGCTTCTATTGCTGCTTCATTAATTCCATTTCTTGAGCATGATGATGCAAACCGTGCATTGATGGGTTCTAATATGATGAGACAGGCAGTGCCTCTTATCAGAGCTGAATCACCAATTGTGGGTACAGGCATTGAAGGTCAGGTAATACTAGACTCTCGCTCACAGATTGTGGCAGAAGGTGAAGGTGAAATAACATATGTAGATGCAACAACATTAAAAATAAGATACAAAAGAAGTGAAGAAGAAGAGTTCACTAGTTTTGAGGATTCTGAGAAAATATATAATATTCCTAAATTCCGTAAAACTAACCAGAACACTACTGTAGACCTTCGACCAATTTGTAAAGTTGGACAGAAAGTTACAAAAGGAGAAATTCTTACAGAAGGTTACGCAACCGAGAATGGAGAATTGGCTCTTGGTAAAAACCTTAAGGTGGCTTTTATGCCATGGAAAGGATATAACTTTGAAGATGCAATAGTATTAAGTGAAAGGTTGGTTACCGATGATGTGTTTACATCTATACACGTTGAAGAATTTTCTTTAGAGGTTCGTGAAACTAAAAGAGGAATGGAAGAATTAACTTCTGATATTCCTAACGTTAGCGAAGAAGCTACAAAAGAACTTGATGAAAAAGGTATTGTAAGAATAGGTGCGAGAATTAAACCAGGAGATATTTTAATTGGTAAAATTACTCCAAAAGGAGAATCAGATCCTTCGCCCGAAGAAAAACTATTACGTGCAATTTTCGGTGATAAGGCGGGTGATGTAAAAGATGCTTCTCTAAAAGCTTCTCCATCACTTAATGGTGTAGTAATACAAACTAATCTATTCTCAAAAGCATCTAAAAAAGGAAAAACAAAGCTTTCTAATAAAGCTATTCTTCCTAAACTTGATGAAGAATATGAAGTTAAACTTGAAGAGTTAAGAAAAACTCTTATAGAAAAACTTCTTAATCTTACAGAAGGCAAGAATTCTGCAGGAGTAAAAGATTATACCAATATAGATATAGTTCCAAAAGGAGCTAAATTCACTCATAAGGTACTCTCAGAAATTGACTTCCAGTCGGTTCAATTAAATAAATGGACAACAGATACGCATAAGAATAGTCTTATTCGCACAACTGTTATAAATTATCTGCGTCGTTTTAAAGAAATTGATGCTGAACTTAAGCGCAAACGCTTTGATCTTACTATTGGTGATGAGCTACCTTCGGGAATTATGCAAAGTGCCAAGGTTTATGTTGCTAAAAAGCGCAAAATACAAGTAGGTGATAAAATGGCAGGACGACACGGAAATAAGGGTATTGTCTCTAAAATTGTGCGTCAAGAAGACATGCCTTTCTTAGCAGATGGTACACCGGTAGATATAGTTTTAAACCCACTTGGTGTTCCTTCTCGTATGAACCTTGGACAGATATTTGAAACTGTTCTTGGATGGGCCGGTAAGCAAATGGATATTAAATTTGCTACTCCTATTTTCGACGGCGCACAGCTTGAAGATCTAAATGTATGGACTGAGAAAGCAGGTATTCCTTCTTATGGAAAAACATATTTATATGATGGTGGTACGGGTGAAAGATTCGACCAACAAGCAACTGTAGGTATAATATACATGCTAAAACTTGGACATATGGTGGAAGACAAAATGCATGCTCGTTCAATTGGTCCTTATTCACTTATAACACAACAACCTCTGGGTGGTAAAGCTCAGTTTGGTGGTCAGCGTTTTGGTGAAATGGAAGTTTGGGCACTAGAAGCATTTGGTGCTGCTCATATCTTGCAAGAGATTCTTACTGTTAAATCTGATGATGTTATTGGTCGTTCTAAAGCTTATGAATCCATCGTTAAGGGAGAGGCAATGCCTCAACCGGGAATCCCGGAATCTCTAAACGTGCTAATTCATGAACTTCAGGGATTAGGTCTTAACATCACTCTCGATTAATTACAATATCTATCATAACTCTTTATAAAGTTAATTATGGCATATAGAAAAGAGAATAAAATAAAGAGTAACTTTTCAAAAATTACTATCAGTCTGGCTTCGCCTGAACAAGTTCTAGAGAACTCTTTTGGTGAAGTATTAAAGCCTGAGACTATAAACTACCGAACATATAAACCGGAACGCGATGGTCTATTTTGCGAACGTATTTTCGGACCGGTTAAAGACTACGAATGTCATTGTGGTAAATACAAACGTATTCGCTATAAAGGCATAGTGTGCGACCGTTGTGGTGTGGAAGTTACAGAGAAAAAAGTGCGTCGTGAGCGTACTGGTCATATCCACTTGGTGGTGCCGGTAGCACACATATGGTATTTCAGATCATTACCTAATAAAATAGGTTATCTACTAGGAATACCAACAAAAAAGCTAGACACTATCATATACTACGAAAGATATGTAGTTATTCAAGCTGGTATTCTTGAAGACAAAGTAACAGAAAAAGATCTTCTTACAGAAGATGAATATTTAGAACTACTTGACAGTCTTCCAAAAGATAACCAAATGCTGGAAAACTCCGATCCTAATAAATTTATTGCAAGGATGGGAGCAGAGGCACTTTTGGACTTGCTGGAGAGAATAAATCTCGATAAGCTAGCTTACCATTTACGCCATAAGGCAGATACTGAAACTTCTCAACAACGTAAAAATGAAGCATTAAAACAGCTTCAAGTTGTTGAAGCTTTCCGTGGATCTAAAAATATAAATAAACCTGAGTGGATGATTATGAAAGTAGTCCCAATAATTCCACCAGACTTAAGACCACTTGTGCCTTTGGATGGAGGACGTTTTGCAACTTCAGACCTAAATGATCTTTATCGTCGTGTTATAATTCGTAACAACCGACTTAAAAGATTAATTGATATAAAAGCTCCTGATGTTATTCTTAGAAATGAGAAACGTATGCTTCAGGAATCGGTTGATTCGCTTTTTGATAATTCACGTAAATCAAGTGCAATTAAAACAGAATCTAACCGCCCACTTAAATCATTATCCGACAGCTTAAAAGGTAAACAAGGACGTTTCCGTCAAAACTTACTTGGTAAGCGTGTTGACTATTCAGCACGTTCGGTAATTGTAGTTGGTCCAGAGCTTAAGATGCATGAGTGCGGTATACCAAAAGATATGGCTGCCGAACTTTATAAACCATTCATTATACGTAAACTTATTGAAAGAGGAATTGTAAAGACGGTAAAATCAGCTAAAAAAATTGTTGATAGAAAAGAACCCGTAGTTTATGATATACTAGAATACGTAATGAAGGGGCACCCAGTTCTATTAAACCGTGCTCCTACCCTGCACCGTTTAGGGATACAGGCATTTCAGCCAAAACTTATTGAAGGTAAAGCAATTCAATTGCACCCTCTAGCTTGTACGGCATTTAACGCTGACTTCGACGGTGACCAAATGGCAGTTCACCTTCCGCTTGGAAACGAAGCAATTCTTGAAGCTCAGCTATTAATGCTTGCTTCACATAATATTCTTAACCCTGCAAACGGTGCGCCAATTACAGTTCCTTCTCAGGACATGGTACTTGGTCTTTACTACATCACTAAAATTCGCCCCGGAGCTAAAGGTGAAGGTATGACTTTCTATGGAGAGGAAGAGGCAATAATTGCTTATAATGAAGGTGCTGTTGATGCTCATGCATTGATTAAAGTTGTAGTTGATGACATTGACGAAGAGGGTAACCCAATTCGTAAAATGCACGAAACATCAGTAGGACGTGTAATTACCAACGAAGCTATTCCAAAAGAAGTAGGTTATATAAACGAACTACTTTCTAAAAAATCTCTCCGTGATATTATCGGTAAAGTAATTAAGATTTGTGGTGTAGCTCGTACAGCTCAATATCTTGACGATATTAAAGATCTGGGATATAATATGGCTTTTAAAGGTGGTTTATCTTTCAACTTAGAGGATGTAATTATCCCTAAAGAAAAGGATGACCTTATTCAAGAAGGATATAACGAAGTTGAGCAGATAATTGAAAACTATAATATGGGTTTCATTACTTACAACGAACGCTACAACCAGATTATAGATACTTGGACACATATCAACTCCAAGTTGTCGAATATTCTTATGAAACAGTTGTCTGAAGACGATCAAGGTTTCAACTCTGTTTATATGATGCTCGATTCAGGAGCTCGTGGATCTCGTGAGCAAATCCGCCAGTTGTCTGGTATGCGTGGACTTATGGCTAAACCACAAAAGAGTGGTTCAGAAGGTGCACAGATTATCGAGAACCCGATTCTTGCAAACTTTAAAGAAGGCTTATCAGTTCTTGAGTATTTTATCTCTACTCACGGTGCTCGTAAAGGTTTGGCTGATACTGCACTTAAAACTGCCGACGCAGGTTATTTAACACGTCGATTAGTAGACGTATCTCAAGACGTTATCGTAAACGAGGTTGACTGTGGTACACTACGTGGATTAACAGCAACTGCAATTAAAAATAACGAAGAGATTATTGCTTCTCTTTACGAAAGAATACTTGGTCGTGTTTCTGTTCATGATGTTCAACATCCTAATACAGGAGAAATCCTTGTAAGTACGGGTGAAGAGATTACTGAAGATATAGCCGAAAAAATTGATAAATCACCTATCGAACGTGTTGAAATTAGATCCGTGCTTACTTGTGAATCATCTCAGGGTGTATGCGCTAAATGTTACGGAAGAAATCTAGCATCAGGACACATGGTTCAGAAGGGTGAAGCAGTTGGTGTAATTGCCGCTCAATCAATTGGAGAGCCTGGTACACAGCTTACTTTACGTACGTTCCACGTTGGGGGTATTGCTTCTAACATTGCAACCGAAAGTAGGGTTATTGCCAAGTATGATGGTATAATAGAATTTGAAGAACTACGTTTTGTAGAGGCAACCGATTCTGAAGGCAAAACTTATAAAGTTGTTGTAAGCCGATTATGTGAAATGCGTATTATTGATCCTAATACTAAGATTGTACTTGTATCACACAACGTGCCTTACGGATCGAAGTTATACTTCAACCAAAAGGACAAGGTGAGTAAAGGCGATTTGATTTGCGATTGGGATCCGTTTAATGCTGTAATAGTTACAGAAGTTGCAGGAAATATTCGTTTTGAGAATCTTACCGAAAACATGACTTACAAAGTAGAGTCGGATGAACAAACCGGTTTGAAAGAGAAAGTTATTATTGAATCTCGCGATAAAACAAAAGCACCTTCTGCTCATATAGTAGATGAGAACGATGATGTAATTAGAACTTATACTCTACCACTTGGTTCACACATTGCTAAGAATGAAGGTGATAGTATTAAGGCAGGAGATATTCTTGTTAAGATTCCACGTGCGGTAGGCAAGTCGGGTGATATTACCGGAGGACTTCCAAGGGTAACCGAGCTTTTTGAAGCACGTAATCCTTCAAACCCTGCGGTAGTTACTGAAATCGACGGAGAAGTATCGTTTGGTAAAATTAAACGTGGCAACCAAGAAATTTCTGTTACAACAAAAACAGGAGAGAATAAGAAGTATATGGTTCCATTATCTAAACAGATACTTGTTCAAGAGAACGACTATATCCGTGCAGGTATGGCATTATCTGAAGGGGCAATTACTCCTGCTGATATTTTGGCAATTAAAGGCCCTACAGCAGTTCAGGAATATATTGTGAACGAAGTACAAGATGTATACCGTCTACAGGGTGTTAAGATTAATGATAAACACTTTGAAGTTATTGTTCGTCAAATGATGCGTAAGGTTCAAGTAGTAGATCCAGGTGATACAAGGTTCTTAGAACAGCAGCTTGCTGATAAGCTTGATATGATGGAAGAGAACGACCGCACTTGGGGCAAGAAGGTTATAGTAGATGCAGGTGACTCGCAAATATTTGAACCAGGTCAGATAGTTACAGTTCGCAAGCTGCGTGATGAAAACAGCTCACTTAAACGACGCGACCTTAAACTGGTAGAAGCACGTGATGCAGTTCCGGCTACTGCCAACCAGGTGTTACAGGGTATCACAAGAGCAGCTCTTCAGACATCTAGCTTTATGTCTGCTGCATCATTCCAGGAAACTACAAAGGTTCTTAATGATGCTGCTATACATGGAAAAACCGACTTACTAGAGGGTCTCAAGGAGAACGTTATAGTTGGTCATCTAATTCCAGCAGGTACTGGTCAGAGAGAGTTTGAGAAAATTATAGTTGGTTCTCGTGAAGATTTTGAGAAGCTAAACGCAAATAAGCGTAATAATCTTTTCCAAGAAACTACTGTAGAGAAATAGAAATTACAAAGTAAATATATGATTAAACCCGTGTCTGGTATTCCAGCACGGGTTTTTTATTGGTTATAAAAATAATGTTACTGACCTTTTGATTGCTTAAGATAGTTATATGTAGCGCTCTGAGACCGAATATGTCTATCATTCTCAGAAGCGAAATCTCTCTTAAAAATATTATTCAAATTTTCATCTAGCCATACCGCACTCCTATTATCCTCGAGTTGTATCTTCAGTATATCAATTATCTCTCTTTTGAGAGACTCTTTGTAAATTGGGAAGGCTACCTCTATTCGACGATGCAGATTTCTTTGCATCCAGTCAGCTGAAGTAAGATAAATATCCTCATTACCCTCATTAAAGAAATACCAGACACGCGAATGCTCTAAATATGCACCCACAATACGTGTTATAGTAATGTTGCTACTAAACGGCTTATTTGGTATGAGGCAACAAATACCCCGTATAATCAAGTCAATTTTAACACCCGCTTCACTAGCACGATATAAGGCATTTATCATACCTTTATCCTCTAAACTATTCATCTTGAGTATAATATATCCAGTGCCTCCATTTTTAACATGCTCAATCTCACGATCAATCATTTTATGAATCTCGGGAAGCATATTAAACTGTGTTACTAGAAGATGCTTAAAATCATGCATATGAGGCTTACCTTCAAGTATTCTAAACACCTCATCAATATCTTTAATTATTTCTCTATTTGATGTTAATAGTCCCTTATCAGAATATATTCTAGCAGTTTTCTCATTAAAGTTACCTGTTCCCAAATATGCGTAACCCTTCAAAGGAGCCTCTGGATCATTACTCCGTTTACGAACATATGCCAACTTAGCATGAACCTTTAAACCTGGCAGACTATAAATAATTTTCACACCTGCTTGTTGCATTAACTCAGATGACAGGTAGTTGTTCTCTTCATCAAATCGTGCTTTAAGTTCAACAAAAACTGTGACCTTTTTGCCATTTTTAGCAGCACTAATCAAACTGTTTATAACCGCTGAGTTCTCTGCAACTCTATATTGGGTAACTTTTATTTCAAGTACTTTAGGGTCAAATGCCGCTTGTAGTAAAAACCTAAGTAGATAATCAAACGACTGATATGGAAAATGCAATAATACATCTTGCTTTCTCAACACACGTAAAATAGAGCTGTTCGACTCTAGTTCGGGTGCTCTTAAGGGTTGAGGTAATTGCTGCTTAAGTGATTCCCCAACTGGGTTAGGTAAACCAGCCAAATCTGCCAAATTTAAATATCGCCAAGAAGGTAGCAATTCCTCTTCCTCTATTTCATATGCTTCACAAAGATATTTCAAAAAATAATCGGGCATCTCGCTATCATACTGAAATCGTGTAACAGCACCAATTTTCCTTTTTCTTACCTTCTTCAATATCTGCTCTGCAATATCTTTTTTATCCTCCTCTTCTAATGAAAAATCGGCGTCACGAGAAATTTTAATACTAAAGCAATCAACAATCTCATATCCAGGAAACACACTACTCATATTTGCCTTAATTACATCATCTATAAACATAATGTAATGGTTTCCCTCATACGCCGGTAGCTCTATAAACCTAGGTACTTTTGTGTAGGGAATCTTCATTATTGCATAGGTGTAATTTGATGGAGAATCTTCAATCTTTTTCTTCTTCTTAAGAAGACTAATAGTCTGATATATACGTCCATCCTGAATAAATGAATGAATATCATCTTTCTGAATTACCATGGGCTGTAGATATGGAAACACTTCTTCATTAAAGTATTTCTCAACATAAGCCTTATGAAATGGCTCCACCTTATCGGTCTGATACAGAACAATATTGTTTTTTTTAAGCTCAGGCAGAATCATATTATTGAAGATATTATAGTACTCTTTCTCTTGAGCAGTAACTTCATTATTAATTTGCACAATTGTTTTAAGTGCTTCTTCTACCGGTTCGTCTAAATTAATACTTTCAAGCAGTGAGCTATGATATCCTGAAACCCTAATCTTATAAAACTCTTCGAGATTAGAGGAGTATATTGATAAAAACTTAATTCGTTCATATACAGGAAGTCGCTCATCCTTCGCTTCCAAAAGTACACGATAATTAAAACTGAGCCAACTGATATCTCGTTTGAAATATGAGTATTTTCGTTTTCCCATTGTATTTAGTTTACTTATATGTATTTACCATCAAAAATACAAAGTTTATTCGATTTAGCTATTTCTGATACGAGATTTAGATTAAAATATGCTATTTAACAGTATAAATAAGCCTAGCATCTCTCTAGCATGGCTAATATATTGAATTTAGAAACTTTGATATTTTTGGATAAAACACAGTCTATGTTTTATCTTTGTATAATAATATAAGAAGAATGAAGAAAATTGGACTACTCTCTGACACGCACGGATATTGGGATGAAAAGTTTGAAAGCTATTTTAAAGAATGTGATGAGATATGGCACGCCGGTGATATTGGCTCAATGGAAATAGCCAATAAGTTTGAAGAGTTGAAGCCTTTTAGGGCAGTTTACGGTAATATTGATGATTATAGAACTCGTATTGCCTATCCTGAAACATTAAGATTTGAAGTTGAGAATGTAGATGTTATGATTACACATATTGGTGGATATCCTGGAAGATATGACCAAGCCATTCGATCAAAACTGCTAACCAATCCGCCCAAGCTATTTATTGCCGGACACTCTCATATTCTTAAGGTTATGTACGATGAGAAACTTAAAACTCTACATATGAACCCTGGAGCTGCCGGAATTTATGGATTTCACAAGGTGAGAACACTTCTACGCTTTATTTTAGACAATGGTAATATAAAAGATTTAGAAGTAATTGAGCTAGGCAACAGAGGTTAGTTTAGTTACAATTCCAATAATACCAATTGCCACAATGATGATTCCGACTACTCGGTTTAGTATAACTAGTCCTTTGCGCTTAAACCTTTTTCTGAGGCGCGACACAAGCGTTGTGAGCATAAACCACCATAACAATGCGGCAGCAGAAAAAGAAATCAGAGCCACTAATAATGCGTTTGTTCCTTCCAATTTTGGATTAAATGAAAATTGAGTATAAAGGCCTACTAAAGCTAATATTATTGTGGCATTAGAAAATGTAAGCAAAAATGTAGAAAAAAAATCTTTTAAATAACGCGACTCTTTTGGTAAACTATCAGGTTTCCATCCCTTTAACGGATTTGATCGATACACTCCAAAACCAAACAAAATAAGCATTACACTTCCAAACATAAATATTTGCGATTCATATTCATTCATAAAACCAGATACAATACTCAATCCCAGCAATGTTATTGTAGCATAGGTAATATCCGAAAGCATTGCACCAGCTCCCGACGCCATGCCGTGCCACCTTCCACGATTTAAAGTTCGCTGTATAGTGAGTATATTAATTGGTCCCATGATCGATGACACAAGTAATCCAATAATAAATCCCTTAGTTATTGTTTCTAGCATATATTGTGCAAATATACAAAGATGTTTGGCTCCTACTCTTATTGTTATGATATAATTAAAATAAAATATAATACTTTATGCCACATTTTTTCAATTCAAACAAGTTTAGGTTCTTCATATTGACTTAACAAAAAAGTTAGTAACTTTGTAGTTCATTTATATCGATCTAAAAACTGAGATATGATTTCATTTTTCAAAACCCCCTCACAAAGTATAATTGCTGTAGAATCAGATTCTACATTCACGCCAGAAACACTTCGCAAACTCAACTGGTTATTTGGCGATGCAGAGTTAATAGACTCAGAGACAATAGTTAAAGCATATATTGGTCCTCGTAGAGAATTAATAACGCCTTGGAGTACATGCGCGGTAGAGATTACCCAAAATATGGGAATAGAGGGAATCAGTCGGATTGAGGAGTATACTCCACAATTGGATGCAACATATTTCGATTTTGACCCGATGTTGCAACGAAAATACGCACAGCTTGATCAATCAATCTTTACAATTGAAAGAAGCCCAGAACCGATAATTAATATTGATTATATTTCTGCCTACAACGCTTCTGAAGGCTTGGCCATGAGTGCTGATGAAATAGAATACCTAGAATCAGTGAGCAAGAAAATGGGCAGAAAGCTAACCGATAGCGAAGTATTTGGTTTTTCGCAAGTAAATTCTGAGCATTGTCGACATAAAATTTTTAATGGTAAATTTATAATTGATGGTGAAGAGAAAGAGATGTCTCTGTTTCAGATGATAAAGAAAACCTCTGCAGTCAATCCTAATACATTAATTTCGGCTTATAAAGATAATGTAGCTTTTATACAAGGACCCACTATTGAGCAGTTTGTACCTGCAAGTGGAGATAAACCGGACTTCTTCATAACTAAAGAAATAGAAAGTGTACTTTCTATTAAAGCTGAGACGCACAACTTCCCAACTACAGTTGAACCATTTAACGGTGCATCAACTGGCACAGGAGGAGAAATACGCGATCGTTTGGCAGGTGGAAAGGGCTCAATTCCAATTGCCGGAACGGCTGTTTACATGACATCATATCCTCGCTTAGAAGAAGGACGCCCGTGGGAACAACATCTTGCCCCTCGAAATTGGTTATACCAAACACCTGAGCAGATACTTCTTAAAGCTTCAAATGGTGCATCAGACTTTGGAAATAAGTTTGGACAACCACTTATATGCGGATCGGTGCTAACTTTAGAGCACACCGAAAACGACAAAAAGTTTGGTTTTGACAAAGTCATTATGCTTGCTGGCGGAATTGGATATGCCAATAAGCGTGATGCTTTAAAAGGCGAACCAAAAAGCGGTGAGAAAATTGTAGTAATGGGGGGCGACAACTACCGCATTGGCATGGGTGGTGGCGCTGTTTCATCAGTTAACACTGGTGTGTTCTCGGAAGGAATAGAGCTAAATGCTATTCAGAGAGCCAATCCGGAGATGCAAAAACGTGTTTCAAACGTTATTCGATCACTAGCCGAATCTGAAGATAATCCTATAGTATCTATACACGATCATGGAGCTGGAGGGCACCTCAACTGCTTATCTGAGATTGTAGAAGATACGGGTGGCATTATTAATGTTGACAAGTTGCCTGTTGGAGATAAAACTCTTTCTGCAAAAGAAATAGTGGGCAATGAAAGCCAAGAGCGAATGGGTCTTTTGGTTGATGAAAAGGATATTGAAAGGATAGAACGTATAGCATCCCGCGAGCAAGCACCACTTTATGTTGTAGGAGAAACAACAGGTGATATGAGACTTACGTTTAGTAAGCCCGACGGCACCAACCCTATCGACATGGAGCTGAATGATTTCTTTGGGAAAACTCCCGAAACAGTTATGGAAGATAGCACATTAAATGAAGAATACACAGCTCCTGAATACGATGTTGAGAATCTTGAGACCTATATAAACGATATACTTAAACTAGAGTCAGTTGCATCTAAGGACTGGTTAACAAATAAGGTAGACCGATCTGTAACAGGAAGAATTGCTCGTCAGCAAACACAAGGTGAGATTCAGTTACCACTTAGCGACTCAGGAGCAATTGCTCTCGATTACAGAGGTTTTGCTGGTATGGCAACTTCTTTAGGTCACGCTACTCAGGTAGCAATGATTAACCCAGCAGCTGGCTCTGTAATGGCTATTGCCGAAGCTCTTACAAATATTGTTTTTGCACCATTAACAAATGGATTACAAAGTGTTTCGTTAAGTGCCAACTGGATGTGGCCTTGTCGTAACCCCGGCGAGGATGCTCGTCTTTATAAAGCAGTGGAAGCTTGTTCAGACTTTTCTTGTGATTTGGGCATCAATATACCTACTGGAAAAGACTCACTATCGATGACGCAAAAGTACGATGACGATAAAGTGTTTTCACCAGGAACAGTAATTATTTCAGCAGCGGCTGAAGTAAAGAACGTAAGAAAAATTGCATCACCGGTATTAGCTTATATAAAAGGAACTTACCTATACTATATAGATTTCTCATTAGATACTTTTAAATTAGGTGGCTCTGCATTTGCACAGACATTAGGCAAGATAGGAGATGAAGCGCCAACTGTAACCGATGCTGAGTATTTCAAAAATGCATTTGCTGCTGTGCAGGAACTTGTGAATAGAGGATTGATACTTGCAGGCCACGATATTTCTGAAGGAGGAATGGTTACAACAATGCTAGAGATGTGTTTTGCAAATCCTCAGGGGGGACTTGATGTTAGACTAGATAAAATTCACCATTCAGACATAATTAAAATTCTTTTCTCCGAAAATCCAGGTGTTATAATTCAAGTTAAACACCATCGATTGGTTGAAAAGATATTGCAAGATTACGGTTTGGGCTTTGCTATTGTGGCAAGACCTATTGAGGACAGGAAGCTCATTATCTCTAAAGGAGATTTTAATAGCGAGTTCGATATTGATGAGCTCCGCGATGTGTGGTTCAAAACATCATACTTGCTGGATAAAAAGCAAAGTGGAGAAGAGCATGCCACTCTTAGATATAACAATTATAAAAATCAACCTCTTCAATTTGATATAAAGGCAGACTTCACTGGTAAGGTGGAAGATATGGGACTTAATCCCGATAGAAAAGAAAGAAGCGGTGTCACTGCTGCTATTATACGCGAAAAGGGAACAAATGGTGAGCGTGAGATGGCATACTCACTTTATCTGGCTGGCTTTGATGTAAAGGATGTGCATATGACCGACTTAACATCTGGACGAGAAACGCTGGAGGATGTGCAGTTTGCTGTATTTTGCGGTGGATTCTCTAACTCAGATGTTTTGGGTTCGGCCAAAGGATGGGCAGGTGGTTTTAAGTATAACGAAAAGGCTAAGTCTGCACTAAGAAACTTTTTTGCTAGAAAAGATACTATGAGCTTGGGTGTTTGCAATGGTTGCCAGTTGTTAATGGAGCTGGGCTTGATCTTCCCTGAATTGGGAGATAAACATCCTCGCATGATGCACAACTCTTCAAATAAGTTTGAGTCTACATTCGTAAGTGTTGCTATACCTAAGAATAATTCGGTAATGTTTAAATCACTAGAAGGAAGTAAACTAGGTATTTGGGTAGCACATGGTGAAGGACGTTTTGATCTACCGGAAGAGGAGTCGAATTATAATATCGCTGCTAAATTCCTTTATGATGAATATCCAGGAAACCCCAACGGATCAGACTATTCGGCTGCTGCAGTATGCTCGAAAGATGGTCGCCATTTAGCTATGATGCCTCACCTTGAGCGCTCAATTTTCCCTTGGCAAAATGCTTTCTATCCGTTTGCATACAGAAAACACGAAGTTACACCATGGATGGAAGCCTTTGTTAATGCGAGGGAGTGGATAAAAGAGCAGTAGCGAGTTTTGCTACTGCTTTGCAGGATTGCCCACCCTACCCATAAATAGGACACAGCCTGTAGAGTTCTCACGTATTTGAAACACAAACGGACGATTTAAAACAACAGCTCTAAATAGTGGAGCTGTTTCGCCATTCACTACAGTAACGGCAGCAGCTTCCGCCCCTCTCTCGTCCACTTCAATGAAAGTGTGCTGTTCCACATTAGAAACTGACATATCGAAGCCCTCAAAAGCTCCCGAGTAGTCACCTTCTCCCGAGAAAGTCTTCTCCATGCCCATCTTTGTAAGCACATCATTATATGAATGTTTATAAGCGATTTTGAATTTGGGCATGAAAAGATTAATTGCTCCAATTTCCCATTCTCCGTTAGATGCCTGATAACCTGGAGTAGCTAATTCTGACAAAAATCATTTAGAACATTCTCAGCGTCTTCAGGTAATATTTGAGTAGATCCATTCATCAACTTTAGTGCAAGCAATTCTTCATTTGTAAGAAAGGGAGTTGACTTCTTTTCTGTTAATTCTTCTAAATCGCTATTCTCATCATATTGTGAACACCCCCCTAGAGCAACAGATAAAAGGATAACGAATAAAA
>JAAZCL010000307.1 GCA_012513315.1 Bacteroidales bacterium
ATCAGCATCCACACCTCCAAAATGAGTGATAAAATCGGCCATACCACGTATATCTTCTATTCGATTGGCAGGCTTATCAACATTGCGTGGCTCTCCACCACTTGCACCCTGAAACGATGCATCGGCAGCAATGGCAATATACCCTAATTCAGCTAAATGCTGAGCATATAATCCTGCAACTTGTTCTTTTACACCACCATTGGGATGAGCCACCACTATTGCAGGGTATTTTTGTGAAGGGTTATAACCGGCCGGTGTGTAAACATTAGCAGCAATTTCAATCCCATTAAGTTTATATGAAACCGGATGAATATTTACCTTACCATTTACATTTTTTGTAATAGCATCACCATAAACCAATCCAAATGGATTTGAGGGTTTAACATGACTAGATGCCGCAAAACTTATTGATACAAACATAGCAGTCAATAAATAATATATTATCTTCTTTCTCATAATTCTACATTCTTAATATTATTTGTCCAAACCTTTTTCTTTTAGCCATTCAGAGAGTAAATCAGCAATTTCGATATTATTTAAATCCGAAAATGGAAAATGAGTATTACCTTTAATTCCTATTTCAGGTAGATGAATTAGTGTTACGTCACCTCCATACTTGTTAACAACATCTCGCCATAGCCTAGCCATTTCCAGTCGAGAGCGCCAACCATCAGCCCCTGGATTATCAGAAGGCTCAGCAGGAATAAAATCTCCATAATATATGATAATGGGTATTTTAGTGAGTTTCATAAAGTCTTCCATTGCAATAGCATTTGCCGTTAGTGGTCCCGAAGAACTTTCAATTGGCTCGGGCACCTCTCCCTCAGGAAACACAAAACCACTACCAGGTTCATACGAAGCAATAGCTTTTACGTTATCGTTACGAATAGCAGTTAGCCATCCAAAACCTCCCGAGTGTGAATGTGATACAAGCACAGCATCGCCAGTTTTATCAAATAATTCAGAAATTGCGGAAACAATAACTTCCGTATCGAAACCACCTAAATTGGGAGTCATCTGACGGAAATATTGGTTAAGCGTCTCTTCGCTTTTGTCAAACTGTACCCCATCAAAAAAATCGGGCCATATACCTAATCTAAATGTACCAAACCACTCCTGTTCATCGGTAACCGGAATAATGTTGGATTCCACTGTACTGCGTCCAGCACTACCTCTACGGGGCTGGTTAATCAGATACACACCAAATTTTCTCTTTAAGAAAATATTTTGAAAGCCATCACGCCCATCGGGAGTAGATTCCCATGTTTTAGAGAACTGACCAATGCCATGCCAGAACACAAGTGGCAGTTGGCGGGCCCCATCAGGAATTTGGTAAACAATATATGCATGGTCGCCATGGTAAGTCTGACCTTCAGGCGTTCTGGTATAAGGATTAAATTCTCCCTCCGAAGTTATAACACTACCCCCCACGGTAAAACTGCCTTGTTCTTTTAAAACAATTAATCCATCATTTTCATACCTGTGGTTGTTTTGTTTACAACCAGTCAACATAATTACAAAAAAATTAATGTGGCATTTAAGCACTTTCTAGAAAAGTTGGTGATCATTTTATTAGTTATTTAAAATTAGTATACATAATTCTATAAATATAGTTATTTCTTTAAAGGAATCTTCTTTTATCAATTATACAATTGATCTTTATAATTTAAGTCTTTTACACAAATACAAATCTAGAGCATTAAAATCAATACTTCATTATACTAATTACCTATTACTTACCAAAATCACTTTTGGATTAAAACAACTTGTATCAGAACAATTTAAATTACTAAATTTGTGATTACAATAAAGCAAAGTAGAATATGGATTCAATAGTAAATTTTAACAGTATAAAAGAGTATAACGAGTTCAATAATAATGAAACTCTACATCCATTAGTTGGGGTAGTTCACCTAGATAAAGCAGAACCCAGGCAGCTCCGACGATTGCGATATTCATTCTACACAGTTTTTTTTAAGAAAATTAATTGTGGTGATCTTCGATATGGGTTAAGCAATTATGATTACGAAGAGGGAACATTAATATTTCTCGCACCCGGACAAGTTATCGGGCAGTATGGTGAGGATTATTATCAACCTCAGGGTATTGCTTTGGTATTTCATCCCGACCTTATTGCTGGAACTACATTAGGAGGAAAAATGCACGATTATCACTTTTTCTCTTACGCAGTTAATGAAGCCTTGCATTTATCAGAGCATGAAAGAAAAGTAATTCTAGATTGTTTCTCAAAAATAGAATATGAATTGCATCATGCAATAGACAAGCACAGTAAACAATTGATAATATCTAATATAGAGCTGTTCTTAAATTATTGCACCCGTTTTTACGATCGTCAATTCATAACCAGAGACAACAGCAACAAAGGAATTTTAGAAAGATTCGAGAGTCTGCTAGATAGATATTTTATTTCAGAGAATCCAATAAAATATGGCTTACCCTCAGTATCATGGTTTGCCGAAGAATTAAATTTATCTGCTAACTATTTTGGTGATTTAATAAAAAAAGAAACTAGCGTATCTGCGCAAGAATATATTCAAACCAAGATAGTTGATATAGCAAAGAAAAGACTATTTGATGCCGATAAATCTATAAGTGAAATAGCCTATAGTTTGGGATTTAAATACCCACAGCATTTTACCAGAGTATTTAAACAAAGAACGGGAGTTACGCCAAATGAGTTCAGAACCGTAAATTAGCGAAGAATTAATATTGAAAATCATAGAAAAAGAAAAACGCATCTAAAGGAACGAGTTGTTTTTCCAATAATCGCTATATTTGCCCTTCACACTGTTTAATACTTCAACATATGCTTAAAACACTCCAAACAATAGCGCTTCTTTTAATTGCTAATGTGGTTGCATTCTCACAACCATCGGTACAGCAAATAATAAATAACCCCGCACTTAAACATGCTTCTGTTGGAATATCTGTAGTTGATTTATCAACAGGGCAAAATGTAGTTTCGCATGATGCTGAGAAATCGCTTACCCCTGCATCGGTATTAAAACTTTTTACTACCGCTACGGCTATTGAGGCGTTGGGCGATAACTTTAGATACAGAACAGATGTGGCTTTAGATGCTAATGACCCCACGCGTATACTTATTATTGGGTCGGGCGACCCAACTCTGGGCAGCGAGGTGTTTAAGGAAAGCAAGGATAGATTCTTTAATGACAGCAGGCAGTTACTGGAAAAGTCGCTTGCGAAAGATAAAGAATACTCAATTTATGTAGTTGATAATTTGTTTGGATATGATGGTGTATCGCCAGAATGGACATGGATTGATATGGGCAATTATTATGCTCCGGGAGCTTATGGAATATCTGTTTTTGATAATACCTACCGATTGTTTTTTAATACTGCAAATAAAAATGATGGTGCCATAATATTAAGAACCGACCCCGAAATTAAGGGACTGACATTTAGGAATGAGTTGAAGCTAAATAGTAGTGGCAGGGATAATGGTTATATCTATGGTGCACCATTTTCGTATGACAGATCGGTTAGAGGAGACATACCCGGGGGCAGATCGTCATTTAGCATTAAAGGAGATATCCCAGATCCGGGTTTGCTTCTAGGCGAGATGCTAGCAGACAACTTAAGGAAGAATGGTTTTAAAATTAGCAGTGTTGAGACTTCTAGAAATGATTATATTTCGGGTGTATTAGTAACAGGTAAAACTTCTTCGTATAGAGTGGGGAAGGTGTTATTTACACAATTATCGAGGCCATTAAAAGAGATAATAAGAGAGATAAATGTTGAGAGCAACAACCACTATGCAGAACACCTTATTAGAACTGTTGGGAGGCAATATAAGACCGATATATATGATAATGCACTTTTGGCTGGGGTTGATTTTGTGACGGATTACTGGAAAAGAAATGGCATTGATGTAACATCACTAACAATACATGATGGTAGCGGTTTGGCACCTCAGAATGCCGTTAGCCCAAGGCTGCTTACTGATATGCTTAGCTATATGTACAATAAAAGCAGCTATTCAGCTGCCTTTATTAATTCATTGCCCAAAGCGGGACAAGATGGTACTCTTAGAAATTTCATGTCCAATACTAAGTATAATGGTAAGATTATTGCCAAAAGTGGTAGTATTGGTGGAGTGCAATGTTATGCGGGTTATCTTATTGATGGGGATAAAAAATACGCCTTTTCAATTATGATAAACAAGTATAACGGCACTCGCGCTCAGGTTAGAGGCGCAATTGAGCAGTTTCTGCTGAGCTTGTGATCTCAATATTTATTTATTTACTATTTCTACCAATTCAATTTCGAATACCAATGTTGAGTATCCTTTAATTGTTCCTGAAGTAGAGGACCCATATCCTAATATCCAAGGCATCCATACTTCCCATTTATCGCCTTCTTTCATATGTTGAAGAGCAGTTGAGAAACCATCAACCACGCCATTTACAGTAAATTTACGGGCAATATTATTTTTTGAAGTAGTATCAAATATTATTTTATTAGTTATGAAGTTGCCCCTCTCATCTGTGTAAGTGTCGGGTTTTGTCCATATATTTTTATACCAACCAGTATATCTTACCTTTACCTGTTCATTAAAATAAGGAGCCCTATCGCCTGTACCGGTTTCAAGTACTTTATACATTATAAAGCCGTTGCCTGATATAGAGTTTAACTTTGTATATTCAGAACTATTGGCAATAGTATTAAATTGAGCTTCATTTTCAATCTTCCAGCGGTCGTCAACTGTTTCTGTATTATCGCAGGCAGAAAATAGAAGTATTGATAATAGCAGAATAACAAATAGTGGTTGTTTTTTCATTTTGTGGTTTTATTTTGATAGTTTTCTCAATAAGCTTTTCAATTCTGTTTTCTCTGCAATTATCTGTTGCAGATCGCTTATAGCCACTCTTTCTTGCTCCATGGTGTCGCGATGTCTTATCGTAACCATGTTATCCTCTAGAGTCTGGTGATCTATAGTTGCACAGAAGGGAGTACCAATTGCGTCGTGGCGACGATAGCGTTTGCCTATACTATCTTTTTCGTCGTACTGACAAGCAAAGTTGAATTTGAGATCATCCATTATCTCGCGAGCCTTTTCGGGTAACCCATCTTTTCTAACTAGTGGCAATATGGCAAGTTTTACCGGTGCAAGTGCAGGTGGCAGTTTTAGCAATACACGCTTTTCGCCATTATCGAGATCCTCTTCGCAATACGAACCGGCCAATATTGACAGGAACATACGGTCTACACCAATTGAAGTTTCGACTACAAAGGGTGTGTATGATTTATTTAATTCGGGATCGAAGTATTGTAATTTCTTGCCAGAGAACTTTTCGTGCTGACTTAAATCGAAGTCTGTTCTGGAGTGAATTCCTTCTACTTCTTTAAAACCAAATGGCATCTCGTACTCAATGTCGGTGGCGGCATTTGCGTAATGAGCCATTTTATCGTGATCGCGGAATCTGTACTTTTCAGCACCAAAGCCTAATGATTGATGCCATTCCATTCTTAGTTTCTTCCAGTGCTCAAACCATTCTAATTCTTCACCTGGTGGCACAAAGAATTGCATCTCCATCTGTTCAAACTCTCTCATACGGAAGATAAACTGACGTGCAACTATCTCGTTACGGAATGCTTTTCCTATCTGTGCAATTCCAAAAGGAATCTTCATCCTTCCGGTTTTTTGTACGTTTAGGTAATTAACGAAGATACCTTGTGCCGATTCTGGACGAAGGTATACCTTCATTGCACCCTCTGAAGTGGCACCCATCTCGGTAGAGAACATCAAGTTAAACTGACGCACTTCTGTCCAATCTCTTGTTCCGCTAACAGGACATGCAATTTCACAGTCTACAATAATCTGTCTTAACTCTACCAGATCATTATCATTTAAAGCTTTTGCAAATCGTGCATGTATCTCGTCACGATTCTTCTGGTACTCCACCACACGAGGATTTGTTTCGCGATACATCTTCTCATCAAAAGTTTCGCCAAACCTTTTTTGGGCTTTCTGCACTTCTTTATCAATTCTGTCATCTAGCTTTGCAAGATGCTCTTCGATAAGCACATCAGCGCGATATCTTTTTTTACTGTCTTTGTTATCAATCAAGGGATCGTTAAAAGCATCAACATGCCCCGATGCCTTCCAAATAGTAGGGTGCATAAATATAGCAGAATCTATACCCACAATATTTTCGTGTAGTAACACCATGCTGTCCCACCAATATCTTTTTAAGTTATTCTTGAGCTCAACTCCCATTTGTCCGTAGTCATATACAGCACTTAATCCGTCGTATATTTCACTTGATTGGAATACGAACCCATACTCTTTACTATGTGATATTAATTTCCTGAATACTTCTTCCTGTTTTGCCATAGACTAATTTTGCATGTCTTTAGTGAACACGCATATAATAAATTAATAATTAAATATCGTTATTTATTTTCAAAGTGCAAAGTAAACGGTTTTTTTTGATATTTTGACAATCATTCTTCTTAAAGATAGATAATTGATGCTCTTAGGGGTGCTACCTTAGCGGAAATATTGTACTTTTGTATTCACTTTTGATAATCAATCTTCTATTTATCGGAAATTAATATAGTATATGGCAAGCGGAATGAAATCTTTGGCAAAGGAGACTCTCTTTTATGGCATGGGCAGTGTTCTTCCAAAGCTACTTAGTTGGTTGTTATCGCTCTACTGGGCTTTTGCGCTGCCAAGGATTTCGGATATAGGTATTCTAACAAATTTTTATGCTTGGGTGGCGCTGTTACAGGTTATCTTGACATATGGCATGGAGACTGGCTTTTTTAGGTTTGCCAATAAAGATAATGATCCAGTTAAGGTGTTTTCTACTTCGTTTATATCTATTGCCAGCACAACATTACTCTTTTTTGTAATATCCTTTGTGTTTCTTAAGCCTTTTGCTTTTGCTTTGGGGGGAATAGATTTCAAGCCTCATTATCTGTTTCTGCTTGTGCTTATATTGTGTGTTGATGTTATTGGTACTATACCGTTTGCCAACTTAAGATTTAAGAAAAGACCTAAAAGGTTTGCGCTTATAAAGATTATAAATGTTGTACTTACCATACTGTTTAATCTTTTCTTTTTTCTGTTATGCCCGTTTCTTAAAACTATATTCCCAAACAGTTTTGCATGGTTTGATTTAAACAGAGGTGTAGATTACATTCTTATTTCTAATTTGGCTGCTTCTGTTATTCAATTGTTGTTGGTGTCTCCTGAGTTGAAGATTAAGTTTCAATTTGATGCTCAGCTTCTAAAAAAGATGCTTAAATACTCTTTCCCAATATTGATATTAGGAATTGCCGGTATACTTAACCAGACAGTTGATAAGATTCTTTTTCCTAAGATTTATCCCGATACGGCTAATGCATTTACTGAGTTGGGTATATATGGACAGAACTTTAAGATTGCCATTATTATGGTGATGTTTACGCAGGCATTTAGATATGCGTTTGAACCTTTTATATTTTCGAGAAGTAGGGGTGATATCGACGAGAAGCGTTCGTTTAGTGATGCTACTAAGTACTTTATAATATTTGGGTTACTTATATTTTTGGTAACTACAGGTTTCATAGATATTATTAAGTTTATGATTCCGCCTGAGTATCATGTGGGACTTAAAGTTGTGCCGATAGTATTACTGGGTGAGCTTTTCTTTGGTATTTATTTTAATCTCTCGCTATGGTATAAACTTACAGATCAAACGAGGTGGGGTGCATATATGTCGACTTTCGGCTTTGTTATAACCATTGCCATAAATGTTGTTTTTATTCCTAAATACAGTTACATGGCGTGTGCATGGGCTTCGTTTTTTGCTAATCTAATTATGATGGTTATTTCGTATGTGGTGGGTCAGAAGAAATATCCTATACCATATAATTTAAAATCGGCAGCTTCATTCTTCACTCTCTCGATGATTCTTTTTGGTGGAATTACTGCTTCGATGTTGTTAGTATCTAATTTATGGCTAAGGCTGTTTATAGGTGCTGCATGTATAATATTATATATAGGGGTTATTGTTAAAAAGGAATTGCCACTTAAAGATTGGCCTATTGTAGGCAAGTATTTTGGGTAAATGTGAGATACTTGTAAGTTATATATGAAACAGATGTTAGAAAAGTGAGATTGATGTTTATTAAATGTGAGATGAATGTTAGAGATATCATATAGAAATTCAATTTAAAATCAAGATATATATTTAAGAAATAATTTATAATGAGAAAACTTTATTTATTGCTTGCAATATTTTGCTTGTCATTTATAGCAAAAGCCGATGAAGGTATGTGGCTTTTGAAAGAGTTAAGCAGTGAGAGTATTGCAAGAATGCAGGAATTGGGATTTACTTTTCCAATAAATAGTCTTTACAGCGATGATAACCCTTCACTTAAAGATGCAGTGGTAATTTTTGGTGGTGGATGCACGGGTGTTGCAGTTTCGGAGCAGGGATTAATCTTTACTAATCACCATTGCGGTTTTGGGGCTATCCAGAAGCTTAGTGCAGTTGAGCATGATTACCTGAGAGATGGTTTTGCTGCTAATAATATGGAAGAAGAGCTCTATGCCGATGGTCTAACCATTGCGTTTCTTCGCTCAATGGAGGATGTGACAGATAAGATTCTTCCGCATATACCACCTGTGTTAAGTGAGATTCAAATGGAGCTTGCTATCGATACTTTATCAAATGAGTTGATAAAAGAGTACGAATATGATCCCTTTACTAGTGCAAGAGTGGTACCATTTTATTCGCGCAATAAATATTATGTAGTCCTTTATGATGTGTTTAGAGATGTGCGTCTTTCGGCTACCCCTCCTCAATCGGTAGGAAAGTTTGGTGGTGATACTGATAACTGGATGTGGCCTCGTCATACAGGCGACTTCTCAGTCTTTCGTGTTTATGCCGATAAGGATAATAATCCGGCAAATTACAGCGAGAGTAATGTGCCTTACAAGCCTAAATATATTGTACCGGTTTCGTTGGCTGGTGTAAAGGATGGCGATTATGCAATGACAGTTGGTTATCCCGGAAGCACACAGAGGTACTTGTCGTCGTGGGGTATAAATCAGCGCGTTGAATCGGAGAACGCTCCACGCGTTGAGGTTCGCGGAGTGAAGCAAGATATTTGGTGGGATGCTATGACACAGAACGATACCATCAGAATTAAATATGCCAATAAGTATGCAGGTAGTTCAAACTATTGGAAGAACTCGATGGGTATGAATGAGGCAATATCTAATCTTGGTGTAATTAAAGAAAAAGAGAAAGTTGAGGATCGTTTAAGTGATTGGATTAACAAAAACAATGAAGCTAAAGAGAAGTATGGTAATACTCTTACTATGCTGGAAGAGGCCTACACACAATCGAACGACCTGGCAAAGTATACTACATATTTCTTAGAAACTTTTAATAACGGTATTGAGCTTATCCGTTTTGCTAAAACAATTCTACAGTTTGATACAGATGGTACAGAAGAGGATAAAAAAGCCTTTATTAATGAGAGGCTAATAGAGTCATATAAAAACTATGAACCAGAGCTAGATAAAAAGGTGTTGCCTAAGTTGCTTTCTCTCTATGCAGAGCGTGTACCAGAGGAGTTTCATCCTGATATTTATAATAAGATAAATGATGAGTTTGATGGTGATTATGAGAAGTATGCCGCTTGGTTATTTGAAAATACAAAGTTCACATCACTTGAAGAATTGTTGCTACTCCTTCAAGCTGCCGATACTCAGATATTGACAAAAGATCCGGCAATGGAGCTTGCGTTGTCTAGCACAGATATGGGGTATGAATTATCGGGGTTGATGATGCCTTATTATGAAAATATATTACGTAGTGAACGTGAATTTATGGCTGCATTGATTGAAATGGATTCTCATAAAACATTTTATCCAGATGCCAACTTCACACAACGTTTGAGCTACGGAACTGTGAAGGGTTATAAACCTCGTGATGGTGTTTGGTATGACTATTTTACTACATCAAACGGAGTTTTAGAAAAACAAAAACCGGGTGATCCTGAGTTTAATGTGCAAGATTATATTCTTGATGAAATACGTAGTGCCGACTTTGGACAGTATGCCGACGAAAATGGTGTGTTGAGGGTTAACTTCCTTTCTACAAACGATATTACCGGTGGTAATTCTGGCAGTCCGGTTATAAATTCTAAAGGAGAACTCATTGGTCTGGCTTTTGATGGCAACTGGGAATCGTTGAGTGGAGATATATTGTTTGAACCTGAAATGCAACGTATGATAAGCGTTGATATTGTATATACTATATACATGTTGGATAAGGTTATGAATGCATCTCATCTGTTAGAAGAGTTGAACTTGGTTGATTAAATTTGAATAAACTATTTAACTGAGTGGTTTATTTCGGCATTTGACAGGTATAATTTGAAATCCTTCCCATTCACTTAAGTATAAAATCAGTTCTTAAAATAAAATCAGCCCCTCAAATGCTTAAATGCAATTGAGGGGCTTAAATATTTATAAATAAACATTTATTTATACTCAGCATCCCATTTCTCTCTGTCGAACTTCTCATAAAGGGGAGGTGATGGAATATAAGCATTATCATCCCATAGTGAGCTAGTTATCATCAGATCTGCACTATATCTATTACAGGCAATGGGTACATTATGTACTCGACATTGACGAAGCAACATCATAATATCAGCTTCGTGTGGCTGCGCATTAAGATCGTCTATTAAGAATACAGCCAGATCTATCTCTTTTCTTACCACTTTAGCTGCAATCTCTGCATCGCCACCCATTGGCCCAGAGTTCATTATTGTTATTTCAGGATTTACACCCTCTCTGTCTAAAGCCTCGCGAACCAAGCTACCAGTGGTGCCAGTACATACAAGATGGTGCTCTGATAAGAAATCTGAGTTAAATATAACCCATTCTACCATATCTGCTTTGCGATGATCATGCGCAACTAACGCAATAGTTAATTTTCGTCTCATTATCTATTATTTTCTTTTTATATCCCCAGTTCTTGTCTGATGGAATCTATTTTTTCATTTGCTTTTATTTCTGCTTGCACCAACTCCTCGCGTGATTTTGCAGACCCTGTAACTTCAATATAAAACTTAATTTTAGGTTCAGTACCCGATGGTCTGATAGAAAGTTTAGTGCCCTCTTCCGTAAAAAACTGAATAACATTTGAAGTTGTAGGCATCTCGAGAACAATATTCTCATTGCTTACGAAATCGATACCTTCTAGTTTGCCAAAATCTTTAATTAGCGATACAGGTGATCCTCCTAATGATGTCAATGGGTTTGATCTAAAGTTTTTCATCATTGCTTCAATCTCATCGGCTCCCTCTTTACCTTTTCGAACTAATGATATACCCACCTCTTTATAGTATCCATACTCAAGGTAAATATCCTGTAGCAATTCATAAATTGATTTACCATTATCTCTAGCCCATGCTGCTATTTCTGCAAATAGAGTACAAGCAGATACCGCATCTTTATCGCGAACAAAATCTCCTGCAAGAAAGCCATAGCTCTCTTCACCGCCACCAATATATTTCTTAACACCTTCGTTTCGGCGTATTATTTCGGCAATCCACTTAAAACCTGTATAGCTATCATAAATTTCTATACCCTTGATATCTGCAATTTTTTTAGCTAACTCAGTAGTTACAATGGTCTTTACAACATACTCTTTTCCTGTAAGTAAGCCAAGGTCTTGACGACGAGTCATTAAATAATAAAGACAAAGAAGAAATGTTTGGTTGCCATTTACAAGTATAAATTCTCCTTTATCATCGCGAATAGCAGTGCCAATTCGGTCGCTATCTGGATCGGTTGCCATTACAATATCGGCATCTGTTTCAATAGCTCTTTTTATTGCAAGATTTAAAGCAGCTGGCTCTTCCGGGTTAGGAGATATTACGGTTGGGAACTCGCCACTTATAACATCCTGCTCGGGAACATTAATAATATTGGTAAAACCAATTGCTCTTAATGCATCCGGAATAAGCTTACCGCCAGTGCCATGAATAGGTGTGTAAACAATTCTAATGTCGTTGTTGCGTTCTATTGCTTCGGGAGAAAGAACAAGTTTCTTTACTTCCTCAATAAACGCTTTATCCATATCTTTTCCAATGATTTCGATAAGCTTACTATTCTTATCGAATTTAATCTCATCATTACTTTTGATGCGGTTAACCTCAGCAATAATATTTCTGTCGTGAGGCGCTAACACCTGTGCTCCATCGTTCCAGTAGGCCTTAAAACCATTGTACTCCTTGGGGTTGTGCGAAGCAGTAATCATAATTCCACTCTGACAGCCCAGTTTTCTTATTGCATATGAAACCTCAGGGGTAGGGCGTAGCTCTTCAAAAAGATATACCTTAATATCATTTGCACTGAAGATGTCTGCAGCTATTTCTGCAAATTTTCTACTTTTATTTCTGCAGTCGTGACCAATAACTACTTTAATTTCATCTAACCCTGCAAACTCTTTTTTCAGATAGTTGGCAAGCCCCTGAGTTGCAGCGCCAACAGTATAGATGTTCATTCTATTGCTTCCTGCTCCCATTATACCTCTTAAGCCCCCGGTGCCAAATTCTAGATCTTTATAAAATGCATCAATTAACTCTTTCTTGTCTTCGTTATCGAGCATTAGCTGCACCTCAGCCTTTGTCTCTGCATCATAATTACCTTCAAGCCATGTATTGGCTTTGCGTGTAACTTGTGCTAATAAAGTTTCATCTTCCATATAGTTTATTGTGTTATGTTTCTAAATTGTTGTTTTGCCTTATTTATAAAATTACTCAACTGGTATAACTTTATATTTATCGCCAGTTTGATCAATTATTCTTTGATAATATTCATTTGAATATCCAGGTCTAATTGGATTTGCGGGTTGCCCATATTGATTTTTCTTAAACTCTCCATTCACTTCGGGTTTAATTACTCCATCTACATATTTAACCATTAGGTATTCGCCTAGCTTCTTCCATTCGGCCATTCCTTCTTCAACCAGTGTATTTGTGTATTCATTAAGAAACTGAACAGCCTTTTCGTTCGATTGTTTATGCAAAGCTAAAGCTCTTTCTTCAATTTGTGGTTGTTGTGCGACAAAGCTACTCTCGAGTTTAGATTGAACCATTTTCATGTCTTCGCTCATATCGCTGTAGCGAGTGTATACCATATTAGATACCCAGTTGTGAATCCAAAAAGCTGACGTCCACGAAAAGGTATGCAAATCGCCATTTCCTGCAGCCATCTCATTAGGTACAACACTGTGCCCGCTGTAAAAGGGGAAATAGATAGTTTGTGCAGCGTCGTCAATACCAAACCAAAGGATTCCACCAATCTCATTTGGTAACCACGAACGCATTTGAGCAACAAATGAGAAAGCTGTTTGCTGAGTAGCTATTGGTCTTTCGTTGCAATACTCAACAGAGTCAACTTCATATGTTAAGGGTGACCATCTGTAAGGAGAATTAAATGGACCAGCACCCACGTCGAATCTCCAATCGAGTTCTGTGCCTTCATAATGATCGCGCATAAGATTCTGTATATCTTGTGCACTTAACTTACGATCGGCCTTAATATATAATGGCATAGGATCTGTTGTTTTGCCCTGAGCGTATGTTACAAACTCGCCCATGTCTTTGTTTACATTGTTGAAGAACGACCATACGCGGGCTTCACAAAAACGCATTGCTCCAAAATCAAGCGGAGCATATGCTTGGGCAAAGCTAAAGTCGGCGTCACTACCTGTGTAGTATCCTTTCTCACGAGCAAATGAAATTACATCTGGTGCATACAAGACGTTATCAGAATCATTTAAAGGAAATTGCTGAATACGTGCCTGATTTGCATGTGCTGAGACACAATCGTCGGGGATGCGCACAGCTACCCACACAGCACCTTTATTTCCAACACCTTTTCCAATCATCTCCATAACCCACACCTCGTTAGGGTCTGCAATTGAAAAAGATTCTCCCCCGCTATAATAACCATAATCGTTAACTAAATCAGTCATCACCTTTATTGCTTCACGAGCATTCTTAGCGCGTTGCAAAGTTATGTATATTAAACTGCCATAATCCATAATGCCGGTTGAATCAGTTAGCTCAGAGCGTCCTCCGAAGGTGGTTTCTGCTATGGCAAGCTGATGCTCGTTCATATTGCCTATAACATTAAATGTTTGCGATACTTGTGCTATTTCACCTAGATATTTACCGGTATCCCATTCATAAACTTTAAGCATTTCGCCTGCATTGTATGTTTTTGCGGGCCAATGATATAACTCTCCAAACAGGCCGTAAGAGTCGGCCGCATATGAAATGAGTGTTGAGCCATCAGTTGATGCTTTTTTTCCTACTAGTAAATTTGTGCAAGGGAAAGCTAAATTATTGGCAAATAGAGCCGTTATAGCGATGATAATGAATTTTCTCATGTTATACTTAATTGTCAATAAAATAAAATATAGTTTTGTGTAAAGATACTTTTTTTTGTTTAAACAGCCTAAGCAGAATAACTGATATTTAATATTTATCTTGAATTGGTTGGCAAAAGTATAAAAAAAATCTATTTTTGTCTTGCAAAATAACCCTCAGTATATAAGAATGAAAGAAAAAGTTTATAAGATAAGTACTAAACGAGTTTTGGGGCTTACGGCTACTCAAATCATAGTCTTATTAGTGCTGTTGGTTATACTCTTCTTTTTTAGCGATAGTAGTATTCCAAAAAGGATGAAGCAAGAATCACAAATTAAAGAGATTCAAACTCAAATAGAATCATACCAACAGCAAATAGAAGTGGATAAAGAGAAGTTGAATGAGCTGCAATCAAACAAAGATGACCTCGAAAAGTTTGCAAGAGAGAATTACTTTATGAAAAAAGAAAACGAGGAAATCTTCATTATTGCAAAATGATTCTGTATATTTGTTTATAAAGATTTTGGTATTATATGAAGGACAAGTTATTTCAAATATCAGGCATATTGATATTACTTTCAGCTATTTTATATATGTTTTTTCCTGACATTGCACCATGGATTATGGCGGTATCGGTACTTATGTTTTCACTGATAACTATGACAAATCCATATCCGGGCAAAAGTATTAGAGGTAAAAGACTTTTCAATTTTCAGTTATTCTCATGTTTATTAATGATAGCATCCACATATTTGATGTTTAAGCATCGAAACGAGTGGCCGCTTGTAATGATAATAGGTGCATTTCTTATGCTCTATGCAGTTATAGAAATACCAAAAGAATTGAATAAAGAGAAAAGTATCACGAAATAAGCATTGTGCCTACTGATAACATGATTTATGTGAAATGAAAAAAAACATTCTTATAGTAGATGATAATTTAACTATTTGTTTGATGTTAAAATCGTGGTTGGTAAAAAACAACTATAATGTAGAGACAACATCTAGTGCCCAAGAAGCAAAGCAAATGGTGAAGGACATTCCATTCGATCTGATTTTAAGTGATATTCGAATGCCTGATGTTGATGGTATTAGCTTTTTGAATTGGACTAAAAAGTATGATTCTGACATTCAGGTTATTATGATGACAGGATACGCCGAAATAGAGTCGGTTGTAGAATCAATGAAGTCTGGAGCAACTGATTACATCAGTAAACCAATAGATCCGGAGATACTCTTTAGTAAAATTGAAGAAGCATTTCAAGTACAGGAGAATATTAAGAAAAACAATCAATTTCCTAATGACTTTTTAATACCACCCGGAAATGAGTATAAGCAACTTCATGAACAACTTCATCTTATTGCAGAAAACAATGATCATCTGCTAATTATAGGTGATAGGGGCACAGGCAAACACTCTTCGGTTAAACTAATATTTGAAAAAGGTATACACAGATCACAACCACTGGTTATACTAGATGCTTCAGATTTAATTTCAACACAGTCTGATAACAACGAGTATGAGTCGGTATTAATTAAGAAAATTAAGGTTGCAAAAGGGGGGCTCTTTTATATACGCGATATTGATAAATTGAATTTATTCCTTCAAAATGAGCTTCTTACAGTACTAACTAAACAGAGTAGAGATGAGAACTTTACACAAGTAATATTAAGCTCTCAACAAAGCCTCGAGGAGTTGCAAAACACCCTTATTCCAAAATTGTATAATGTGCTACAGAAGAATGTAGTTATTCTCCCACCACTAAAAGGTAAGAGTGAGCAAATATTAAGTTTTTCGCAACACTTTCTTGAATTTGCGAACTTTGCATTAAACAAACAGCTAAAGGGTATAGATTCTGAAATGCAAAAAGAATTCATTTCATACAACTGGCCAGGAAATATACAGGAGTTGAAAAACACAATAATAAAAGCTGCTCTTTTAACCGAAGGTGATGTCATAACAACTGAAATTGCAGAAGAGTTATTTGGCGGTATTAAGTATGAGAGAGAAGAAACAAATACAATTAACATTAATAGTTTAAGAAAAGAAAATTACGAGAAGGAGAAAATATATCAAGCACTTACTCTTGCAAAGGGCAATAAAACTATGGCCGCATCTATATTAAATATCGATAGGAAGACATTATACAATAAAATAAAGTTATATAGTGTAACAACTTAAAAATGGATAAAGAAAAGGCGTCTAAAGTTAAACTAACTGTTATTATTGGATATATTCTTGTTGTTATTGTTTTAATAGCAGGTCTTTTTGCTCTTTATAGAAATTTGGTTGAATATTCTGACAAGAAGGTTAAAAGTGATGATTTAACCGAAATGATTATTGTAGGTAACACCCTTACATTGCTTTATGAAATAGAAAGTGAGCAAAACCTACTAACTTCTTCAAGTGCCCTTCAATATATAAGAAACTACGATTCAATTATTCCAGTAATTGAAAAGAACCTACATGAATTAAGTATCCTGTCAGAAGATAGTTCCCGAACTGTTAAACTTGACACTATACGTCTATTAGTTAATAGTAAAAGAGATAACCTTAATGATATAATTTTATTACTCGATTCAATAAGAGAGGCTCCTCAAATTGTGAGAGAAACACATAGCAGTTATGAGTCTCAACTTGACAATAAGAGTGATACAACGATAATTTCGAAAGATAGAAAAGGCTTCTTTTCACGTCTTCGTAATGTATTTGTTAGTAGGCCCGATTCTACAATAATTATAGAGAATAGGGTTATTGACACCGTAGTAAATAAAGTCCAATATTCAGAGAGACTCGATATGAGTAGGCAATTGGAGCTTCAGTCTGAATTGGTAGATAAGCAACTTATTTTGAGTAACACCAATAGAATGTTAACTAACAGAATAGATGAATTGCTTAAAGATATTGAGCAAGAGGAGATTAGAAAATCTATTCAAGTTTTAGAGGAGAAAGAACATGCAATTTTTCGCTCACAAAAGATTATGCTTATTGTTTTTGCAATTACTATATTTATTGTATTGATTTTTGCTGTTCTATTTCTTATAGATATAAACAAGAGTCAGCGTTACAGAAGTGCACTAGAAAAGTCGAACCAACAGATTTCAGAACTGTTAACCTCACGTCAGAAATTAATGCTAACAATATCGCATGATATTAAAGCGCCAATTAGTTCAATTTTAGGCTTTATAGAATTATTGAGAGATGGTTTCGCCACAGGTTTAAGTGAAGAAAAGAGAATAGACTATCTGCAAAATATGAGTAGTTCTGCAAATCATATAATGCAATTGGTAACCACCCTGCTCGCTTTCACTAAACTGCAAGAGGGTAAATGGGAATTCAAAAATAGCCATTTCGATTTATATCTATTTGTAAATGATATAGCCGAAAGCTTTAGACCTGTAGCAGAGAAAAAAGGTATAAATTACTACATAGAAAACAAACTCCCTGTTAATAAAATATGCTTGGGAGACCCATATGTATTGAGGCAAATAGTTAGTAATCTTATCTCTAATGCAATTAAATATACCAACCATGGCGAAATAAAAGTAACGGTTAAAGAATCAAACGAGATATTTTATTTTACAGTTTCAGATACTGGCATTGGCATAGATATAAAAGAGCAGGAATCTATATTCGACGAGTTTAAGCAACTGCCTCAAGATTATGAATATGGAAATATTGAGGGTAGTGGATTAGGTTTAGCCATTACAAAAAGGTTGATTAATGACCTAGATGGTAAAATATATTTAACTTCACAAAAGAGAATTGGCTCTAAATTTACTATTGAAATTCCTCTTAATAATGTGAACAGCGAGCCAATTGTATCTAACAATAGTGATAAATTTGATTCACAGGATTTTGAACATATCTCTGTTGTTATTATTGAAGATGATCCTATTCAACTGAAAATGGTGACAGAGATGATAACAAAAAACGGAATGAAGTGCATGGGTGTAAGTGATACGGAGAAAGTTGTTCCACTTATTAAAAACAATAAATTCGACATTCTTTTTATAGATATTAATCTTCATGAAACAACTGGTATAGAGCTTATAAAAGATATTTGCAGAAAAGATAAAGATCTTTTAAAAGACATGCCAATTGTAGCACTTTCAGCTGCATCCGATATAACTAAGGATGAACTACAATCGCACGGATTTACAGATTTTTTGCCTAAACCATTTACTTCTGAAGGTCTGCTTGGAATGATAAAAAACCATACTAACCTTGATGATAACATTCATGAAAACAAAAAAGAGCCCTCATTTGGATTAATGTCGTTAATTGAATACGTAAAAGATGATGCCGAGCTATCGTCTGAAATACTGCAATCTTTTATAAATGAAACTGCATTAAGCATCAAGCTTTTAGAAGAAGCTTTTGATCAAAACGACTATGTAACTGTGCAAAAGGTTTCTCATAAAATACTACCTCTAATTAAAATGATTGGAGATAATGAAGTTATAACTATTGTAGATCAATTAGAAAAAGGCAAACAACTTTCAAAAGAGATTGAAACTAATATAATAGTTGAACTAGATAGATATATTGCAGAGGCAAAAGTGCTTAAAGATACAATTGAAACAAAAATTAATGAGTATAACTGAGATTAGAGATAGCTATAAACGTTACTTGCTTCTAGAAAAAGGATTATCTAAAAATAGTATAGACGCATATATGCGAGATTTGCAAAAGTTGTTAAAATTTGCAGAAGAAGAGCAATTATCTTTAAAAACTATCAAATTGTCGAATATTGAGGCGTTGCTTGCCGAGCAATATGACAAGGAAATCTCTCCCCGCTCTCTTTCAAGAATTATATCAGGACTAAAATCTTTTTTCGCCTTTATGGTCTTGTATGAATATCGCGAAGATAATCCTACAGAGTTACTTGAGTCTCCTAAAATAGGTCTTAAACTTCCCATTACCCTCACAATAGAAGAGATTGATAAAATATTGTCTGTTATTGATGTATCAACTACAGAGGGTACACGCAATTACGCAATTTTTGAAACATTATATAGCTGTGGATTAAGAGTCTCGGAGCTAACCAATCTTCGCTTTCAGGATTTTTATTTTGATGAAGGTTTCATAAGGGTTGATGGAAAGGGAGGCAAACAAAGACTAGTTCCAATTTCTGATATTGCTATTCAAAAGATTAATAATTGGATTGCTCATCGCAAACAAATCAATATTAAAAAAGGAAGCGAAGATATACTTTTTATAAGTAATAGAGGCAATGCAATTTCAAGAATAACTGTGTTCTATTATGCAAGGCTTTATGCCGAAATGGCGGGAATAGAAAAAGAGATTAGCCCTCACGTATTCAGGCACTCATTTGCAACACATTTATTAGAAAGAGGGGCCAACATAAGAGTAATTCAAGAAATGCTTGGTCATGAAAAGATATCCACTACAGAAATATACACACATCTGGATCGTAACTTTTTGAGACAAGAAATTATAGAACATCATCCCAGAAGTAGATTGAAGGAAAAATAAACAACGAAAAGAATTAAAGCTCCAAGATAATTTTATATATTTGCTAAAGAATAAAAAAACATATAATCATGAAATTTGTAATATCAAGTGCCTCGATGCTAAATCATTTACAGGCAATCAATAGAGTCATAAATTCAAAGAGTACTCTGCCTATTTTAGATTGCTTCTTGTTGGAGTTGAAAGGAGAGAAACTTACACTTACTGCCGCAGATAGTGAAACAAGATTAGAAACATGGGTTGAAGTTAATAGTGCCGAAGGTGAAGGCAGCTTAGCTATTAATGCCAAAAATCTACTAGATCCATTGCGCGAACTCCCAGACCAACCACTAACATTTGATATTAATGATGAGACACTTGAGGTATTTATATATTATCAAAATGGTAAGTATAATTTTGTTGGCTTAAAAGGCGATGAATACCCAGAACCAAAACCTCTTAAAGAAGAATCTACCATGAGTCTTTCTATAGACTCTGAGATGCTTTTGTCGGGAATAAACCGTACAGTATTTGCAACTGCAGACGATGAGCTTAGGCCAGTTATGAATGGTATCTACGTTGATATTACTTCTGAAGATCTAACATTTGTTGCATCAGACGGACATAAACTGGTGAGGGTTACCACTACAGAATCGAAAGGTGAAGGTCGCTCATCATTTATTTTGCCAAAAAAACCATCCAACTTATTAAAATCTATTCTCCCCAGAGAGAAAGGAAATGTTGATATCAATTTTGATGAAAATAATGCCTACATATCACTCAATAATTACAAAATGGTTTGTCGTTTTGTTGAAGGCAGGTATCCAAACTACAACTCAGTAATTCCACAGAATAATACCAATAGTGTTACTCTAGACAGACTCACTTTGTTAAACGCACTTAAAAGGGTTTCTGTTTTCTCAAATCCATCAATAGGGCTTGTAAAACTACAACTATCGGAAGATAAAATAGTTATTACTGCTCAAGATATTGATTTCCTTACTGCAGCAGAAGAAACGATAAGCTGCACCTATGAAGGAAACGTAATGAATATAGGATTTAAAGCAGTATTCTTAATAGAAATTCTAGATAATATTCCATCGTCAGATGTAAGAATAGAATTGTCCGATCCCTCAAGAGCAGGACTTATTCTTCCAGTTGAGCAAGAACAGAATGAAGATATGCTCACACTACTGATGCCTATGATGTTGAATGATTAAATAAGTATTCAATGGATTTAAATCTTAAAAACCCGTTGGTCTTCTTTGATCTGGAGACTACCGGTATTAATATTACGCGTGACAGAATTGTTGAGATTTCAGTATTAAAAGTGCATCCTAATGGAAAGGAAGAGACCAAAACCAGAAGGATAAATCCTGAGATGCCTATTCCACCCGAATCTACTGCCATTCATGGTATTACCGATGATGATGTAAAAGACTGTCCAACATTTAAACAAGTAGCAAAATCATTTGCAGATCTTTTAGAAGGATGCGACATGGCCGGATTCAATTCAAGCAGGTTTGATGTGCCTTTACTCACAGAAGAATTCTTGCGAGCAGGTGTGGACTTTGATACCAGCAAGAGAAAGTTTGTTGATGTACAGATTATCTTTCATAGAAAAGAACAACGCACTTTAGAAGCAGCATACGCATTTTACTGTAACAAGAAACTAGAAAATGCTCATTCGGCAGAAGCTGATGTTATAGCTACATATGAGGTGCTTAAATCTCAACTCGATAGGTATGATGATTTAGAAAATGATATTAACTTCCTTTCAAAAGAATACTCTAGTTTTAATAACAATGTAGATCTTGCAGGTCGCATTATATTAAATGATAAAGGAGTTGAAGTATTTAATTTTGGCAAGCATAGAGGTAAATCGGTCACAGATGTATTAAACAAAGAGCCAAGCTACTATTCCTGGATGATGGATGGAGATTTTCCTCTTAATACAAAACAGGTACTAACAAAACTTCGTCTAAGAGATATAAATGGTTAAATCTCGATTCTTTATTACACTTTCATATAACGGAAAGAACTACGTTGGATGGCAAATACAGCCCAATGGAATGAGCGTGCAGCAAATCTTGCAAGAATCGCTTTCAACCATATTGCGTTCTAATGTGGAAGTTGTAGGTGCCGGAAGAACAGATGCAGGGGTTCATGCCCGTAAAATGTTTGCACATTTCGATTGGGAAGGAGATGAATTCATCATCGAAGATCTTATTCATAAACTAAACAACTATCTTCCAAAAGATATTTCTATTCACAATATACAACCTGTGAAACCTGATGCACATGCACGCTTCAGTGCTGTATCAAGATGTTATAAATATTATGTAACAATTAAAAAAGACCCTTTCTTTCACGAACTCTCACACAGAGTTTATTTTGTTCCTGATGTTGAACGCATGAATAGCCTTTGTAATATCCTACTTGAATATGAAGACTTTAGTAGTTTTAGCAAATCGCATACCGATGTTAAAACAAACAATTGTAAGATTGAATTTGCTAAATGGGAAAAAGTAGGCGATATGTATGTGTTCACAATAAAGGCCGATAGATTCTTGCGTAATATGGTGCGAGCTATTGTAGGCACTTTATTAGAAGCGGGTAGGGGCAACCTTGATGAACGTGGGATGCATAGAATCATTAAAGCAAAAAACCGTCAGGTGGCAGGCAATTCAGTGCCTGGTCATGCTCTTTATCTAGAAGATGTGAAGTACCCCGATGATATTTGGGGTGGATATTAGTGTTTATGAGTATATACAAAAAAATAACCCTCTGTAAAACAGGGGGTTATTTTTGTTGTGTGTTGTCCCACAAGGATTCGAACCTCAACCGGCTGAACCAAAATCAGATGTGCTACCGTTACACCATGGGACAATCCTTAAGTGCTTCGTGAAAAGCAAGTGCAAAAGTATAATATTTTATTAAACGTTCCAAACATTTAGTGACCTATTTACACTCAATTTAGCTTCTTTTACTTATATGCAAAAATAACCTAAAAAACAATCTTGTTTAAATTCTACTTATTCAGCAATTAACAAGAAATAGTTTTTCTTACCACGCTGAGCCACAATAAATTTGTCTCCAATTAAATGTTTGCCGTCAATTATATCGTCAAACTGATCAAGTTTTTCTTTATTAATTGTTACTCCACCCGAATTAACAGTTTTGCGAAATTCTCCTTTAGATGGGAAAACTTCTGCATCTTCCGTTAGCAAATCTACGGCTTTAATACCAGACGACAATTTTTCTTTAGAAATTGCAAACTGCGGTACTCCCTCAAATACTTGCAAAAATGTTTCTTCATCTATATTGCGCAATGCCTGCGATGTTGATCTGCCAAACAGAATCTCTGAAGCATCAACAGCCATATCATAATCTTCACGAGAATGAACCATAACGGTCATTTCTTCAGCTAGTCGTTTCTGCAACGGACGCAAATGAGGCGCCGCAGCTTGTTCAGCTCCCAAAGCATCAATCTCCTCTTTAGTAAGAGAAGTAAATATCTTTATATACTTATCTGCATCAGTATCACTTACATTAAGCCAAAATTGATAGAATTTATATGGAGAGGTGTAACGTCTGTCTAACCACACATTACCACTTTCTGTTTTTCCAAATTTACCGCCGTCAGCCTTTGTAATAAGCGGGCACACCAATGCAAAAGCTTCACCTCCTTCAACTTTACGAATAAGCTCTGTTCCTGTGGTAATATTTCCCCATTGATCAGACCCACCCAATTGAATGCGACAACCATTTTCACGATAAAGATGTAGAAAATCATACCCTTGCAGCAGTTGATATGAGAATTCTGTGAAAGACATCCCTTCTTTAGATTCACCGCTAATACGTTTCTTAACAGAATCCTTGGACATCATATAGTTAACAGTAATATGCTTGCCAATATCTCTAATAAAATTAAGGAAGCTATAACCCTTCATCCAGTCGTAGTTATTTACTAACTGAGCCCTGTTAGGAATATCACTCTCAAAATCAAGAAACTTGGCTAATTGTTTTTGTATAGCCTCCTGATTGTGACGTAATGCTTCTTCATCCAACAAGTTCCTTTCTGAAGACTTCATCGATGGATCGCCAATCATACCAGTGGCACCACCCACAAGAGCTATAGGCGTGTGTCCCGCACGTTGAAAATGCTTTAACATCATTACTCCCACAAGATGGCCAATGTGTAACGAGTCGGCCGTAGGATCAATTCCTAAGTACCCCGAAGTTCTTTCTTTCTGTAACTGCTCTTCTGTTCCAGGCATAATCTCGTGAATCATACCTCTCCAGCGAAGTTCTTCTACAAAATTCATCATAAA